>CAZCCQ010000028.1:0-7698 GCA_964497595.1 uncultured Candidatus Saccharibacteria bacterium
CGGACTGTAAATCCGCTCCCTTCGGGGTACATTGGTTCAAATCCAATTCTCTGCAGTTTAATATTATCTAAATTCAAAATGAATGACTTTATGGGTATCATTTTTGTTGTGCTTTTTGGATTAGCAGGGCTGCTTGTTTTGGGAGGTGCTGTATATTTAATCTACTCTTTAGTAAAAAACAAAGATCAAAAACTATCTCTCCCTATTGACACACTACTCAAGATATATCTCTATATTATTTCATTCGCCACATTAGCAGGAACGGTTATTGGAGCTGTAATATTCTTGAATTCTGTATTCTCCTACAGAATTTCAATTCCATTCTCATTCTCTGTAAGAGCAGTAAATGAAAAATTCCCTCAAGATGAGAAGCTTGACTCCGTATATACATATACCGATGATTACAAGGAGTGCTATCAAGGTAAAGCTATGGTTATTGAAAACCAAAAGGTTTGTTTCGATTCTAATTCCCAAAAAGAAGGTATCGTGACTGGCCTCTCATTTATGATCTCTATGGCAATTCTCTTCACCATTCATACTATTGGAATATATTTCTCAGAGAAGAAGCAAAGGGTAGTATGGCTTAAGAAGCTGTATAACTTTGTATCACTCATAGCCTACAGTGTTGTTGGAGCAGTAAGTATTCCATTCGCAACATACTTAATACTAAATTATGTGTATTTTAGACAGGAAGATATCACTAGAGTAAGCAGTCCTGGTCCAATACTTTCCATTGCTATACTCACCCTGCCTGTTTGGATATATTTCTTAGTAGCTACTTTGGGGCTAAAAGAGGACAAAAAGAAATAGGTCGTGCTGAATTAGCTCAGACGGTTAGAGCACATTCTTGGTAAGAATGAGGTCCTGAGTTCGACTCTCAGATTCAGCTTTTTTGTATTCGTAATTTAAACAACAGGGATATGTTTACAGAGAAATCTTTCGAAAAGCCTAAAAACAATCTATCTCAAGAGGAAATAGAGGCAATTCGAAGAGACATTACAGGAATTGAGTTAGTGGCCTATGATCTGCTTGGAAGCACTCCTACTTACTCCGATATGGATTCTGCAAAGGTATCTTTCCACCGTATAGACGAAGATGATGTTGTAACAGATCTTAATTTGTCTTTTGCTGTAGCACAGTTGGGTGATATGGGGGAGATTACTGCATACCAGATTACTAGGTACAACCAGTATTGTACCCTGCTCTATGACGAAGATGGCTCTTTAATAGACCTCAAGACCAATATTGATACAGAGAATGAAAACAATGTCCATAAATGGCTCATTAGCTCTTACAGAGAAATCAGCTATGCTATGGGTGATAACTTACACCACTTCTTAAAAACTGAAGATCCCATACTGATAAAATAATTTTCTCTAGGCGTATTCCATCTTCTACGATATAATATAGATACTAATTTATAATTTTAAATAATATGAGCGTTGAATCAGCACCTCCGATAGTCTTTGAACCTAGACACGAACCACTTTCTCTTTCAGAAGAAGAAGTACAGAAAATAGGGAATGCTTATGAAGAATTTCTAAATGATCATATGCATATACAATATCTTTTAACTAGCCCTGAAATAGCGACCTTTGAAGTAACTGTCGACTATTCAAAAGCAGAGAAATCGGAGAACAAGATGTTCGGTCCTACACTTAAAATATACAGGGAAGAAAAAAGTGAAAACCCTGATATTTACTTTAGAATGAGCGCAAACTCTAGTCTACCTAATACAAAACATACTGTATTCAAAAAAGATAAAGAAGGAAAATACTCTCTAGTGGAAACCAGTTATGACAACTCTCATAAAAATACAGTAGTTGACAATGTTACAAGAGGTATAGACCGAATAAAACAAATAGAAAAAGTACGAGCTTCAAAGGGAGACCCTCTTAGATATAATGTACGGTAAAAAATACAAAACCATATAAAATATTTGACCTCCTCTCTCTTTTCCAATATAATACGGAGTATTTTCCCATAACATCCTAATTTAGATTTCTCAGGAAAATGGCAAAAGTAAAAAGAGACATAGTAGCTTTTAAATGTACAAAGTGCGGTGAAAGAAACTACACTCTGTTTAAAACTAAAAATGTTAAAGACAAAATAGAAAAGAAGAAATACTGCTCTACCTGTCAGGCACATACTGTGCATAAAGAAACTAAGGTTAAGTAGGATTATAGCTCTTTACCTTGAACAGGGCCCATAGTTTCAATGGTAAAATAGCGGTCTCCAAAACCGTAGTTCACCGTTCGAGTCGGTGTGGGCCTGCCAAAATAATAAAGAAAAATGATAAAAGGAATATTAACAGAATTAAAAAAGACAAAGTGGCCAACTGGAAAAGAAATCCTTGTTATGACCATATATACACTAATTGTCTGTGCTATAATCGCAGGAATAATGGTCGTATTAGATTTAGGATTTGCTCAATTAAGGGATTGGTTCCTTAAAATTTAATTAGACAACAATGGAAACAAAAAAGAAAAGTAAAAAAGTTGTAAAAAAGACAAAGAGTGAAGTGTTGGAAAAGAAGATAGAGAACCCTAACGCTAAATGGTATGTATTGAATATCAGGACAGGATATGAAAATAGTATTCAGAAGGAAATAAAGCAAAGAGCACAAGCAACAGGGATGCAAGACAAAATCGTTGATATCCTAATCCCTGTACAGAAGAAGATTTTTGTTAAAAAGGGAAAACAAGAAGTGAAAGAAGAAAAAATATTTCCAGGATACATACTCATCAAAATGGAGTTAGACAACAGAACTTGGGATTTAGTTCAAAATACTGAAGGTGTAAGAGGTTTTGTAAAGACAGACAGATATCCAAAGCCACTTGCAGAATCAGAAGTAAAAGCTATTACCAAGTTTATGGAAGTAGAACAACCATCATTCCAGACATCATTTAGCGTTGGAGAAGCTGTAAAAATTACAGAAGGTCCGTTTGAAAAAATTATCGGAAGTGTACAGGAAATTGATACCACTCGTGGTAAAATCAAAGTATTAGTTACATTCTTGGGAACAGAAGCTCCTGTCGAATTAGAGCTGTCACAGGTAGAAAAACTTTAGTTAATAATTATTAAAATATGGCAAAAGAAATAAAAAAAATAATAAAAATTACTATTCCAGCAGGAATGGCTACTATGGCGCCTCCTATTGGTCCAACCCTAGCCCCTTACGGGATCAATACACAAGATTTCTGTGCTCAATTTAATGAGAAAACGAGAGAAGATAACGGTATCTTGACTCCAGTAGTCTTAACTATCTACGAGGATAGGACTTTTGACTTCATTACCAAAACTCCCCCTACTGCAGAATTGATTAGAAGAGAATTAAAAATCAAAAAAGGATCTTCAAAACCAAATCTTGAAAAGGTTGGAAAGATATCAAAAGAGCAAATTGCTAGAATTGTTGAAATTAAAATGCCAGACCTTAATACTACCGACCCAGATCAAGCAGCAAAAATAGTAATTGGTACTGCGAAGCAGATGGGTATAGAAGCAGATAACTAATAATTGAATAAATAAATATTATGAAAAGAGGAAAAAAATACAAAAAAAGTACAAAGGGATTAGACAGAAATGAGTCATATTCTCTAGCTGAGGGAATAAAAAAGATCAAGCAGCTCTCCTACTCTAAATTCGTCGGTACTTTAGAATTACATATTGATCTTAAACTTCCAAAAGACAAAGATCCTAAATCATTGAAAGGTGCAGTATCATTACCTCACTCTGTTGGGAAGAAAGATGTAAAAGTTGCTGTATTTTGTGCTCCTGATATGGAGAATAAAGCTAAAGAAGCAGGTGCTGATATTGTAGGTATGGAGAAGCTAATTAAAGATGTAAAGGACGGGAAAATTGAATTTGATGTTGCAATTGCAACCCCTTCCGTTATGCCTAAAATTGCAGTATTAGGTAAGGAATTAGGTCCAAAAGGTCTTATGCCTAATCCTAAGAGTGGCACAGTCACAGATGATATTGCTTCTGCTGTAGAAGAATACAAAAAAGGTAAGCAAACATTTACTTGTGATGCATCTGGTGTCGTCCATATGAATGTAGGAAAACTTGATCTAGAAGATGAGAAATTGGTTGAGAATATACACTCAGCCCTACTTGCAGTATCAGAGGTTGTTGGTAAAACACCTGAACTTATGATTGAGAGAATGCACTTAGCTCCTACAATGGGACCAAGTGTAAAAATTGCATATAGCAGATAGTAAATATTTTTCTAACTCCGTTTGACCTATACTGTACTCGTACAGTACAATTTCAGTATTAAAATAATTTTTTCATTTTATGGAAGCATTCGAGTCAGAGAAAACAGAGCAAAAACCAGAAGAGGTATTACAAGAACTTTTTTCAAATGAGTTCCCTAAAGCAAATATCAAATATGTTGATTATGCTGAACAGTGGGAAGATATTAAGAGGCATAACAACAATAATCCTGAGAATAAAATAAATACTGAGCCAGTTATTGGCAGCCAAGAAGATCCTTATATGGTTCCCTTCGGAGATGTATCCTACGCAGGACAGTACAAAGCAGTTTTTCTCTACGAAGGCTCTAAAAAGAGAATCCCTGATCCAAAGGACAGTCAGAATAGCTACATACTCTACCCTTCATTCAACTCCACTACAAATTCTGTTGAAACAGTAAGAATTATGAAGTATCCAAATGAAGTATTGGATAATATAGATAAAGCTGTAGAGAAAATAGCAAATCAAGAAAACTATACTCTCTCCTACCAAAAACACTTGAAACAAAAACATTTTTACGATATCCCTACTACAAGAACAATAGATGGACAGAAAGATGAAAATGGTTACTATCTAGCCTTTCCAACTAACAACAAGACCAGTATTAGACCTAATAAATACTCTGAAGAAGCAATAAACCAATTAAAGAAAGAAAAGGAAGAATATAGATGGGGAGAAGATAAGCATCTCCTCCCATACACAAATGAGGCAGGAAAAAGAAGACTACTAATAGTTAAGAATTCTTAATAAGAAACAATTTCTTCTTGCACCAGTGAAATTCTTCTGATATAATTCGCAAGTGTTTGTCTAAGAAACAAGGTGTAAAAATAAATCCTTGTGAGACAAATATTATTCAACAAATTATTTAGAAAGAAATATATATGGCAAAAACTCGTTCTCAAAAAACAGAGTTGCTAGAGAAGTATAAAGATATATTGAAAAATAAATCTGGATACCTCTTAGTCAACCCTGATAAAATCGATACTGCAACAGTAACAAAGCTAAAAGTACAATTAAAGAATGTTGACGCTAACTACTCTGTTGTTAAAAATAGTATCTTCAAAGTAGCATTGCAGGAAACTGACCAACCATTGAAAACACAGGAATTAGATGGTCCTACCGCTATTATATATTTCGAAGATGATCCTACTGGCCCCGCAAAATTAGTTAAAGAAACACAGAAGGAAACTGAGTTATTAGGTGCAAGAAGCGGTGTTTTCAAAGGAGAATTTTTATCTGAAGAGAGAGTAATGCAATTAGCAGAGATTCCATCAAAGGAAGTATTACTATCAAAACTTCTTGGAAGTATGAGTGCTCCTCTATCCGGCTTTATGAATGCAGTAACTGGAAACGCAAGAGGTTTTACTATGGTTCTGAAGGGCATTTCTGAAAAGAAAGCTTAATTAGACAAATAATTAATTTAATTAAATACAAATATGGCAGATGAGGCAAAAACATTACCAGAGCTTTCAGCTGATGGTAAAAAAGTTCTCGAAATTGTAGAGAAAATGTCTATCTTAGAGCTTGCAGATCTTGTCAAAGTTATGGAAGACAAGTTTGGAGTATCCGCAGCTGCACCAGTTGCAGTCGCAGCAGCTCCCGCAGAGGCAGCTCCAGCTGAAGAGGAAAAAACAATGTTTAATATTGTTCTCAAAGATGGAGGATCTAACAAGATTGGTGCAATCAAGGTTGTTAGAGAGATTACAGAGCTTGGCTTGAAAGAAGCTAAGGATCTTGTAGATGGTGCACCTCAGACAGTAAAAGAAGGTGTCAAGAAAGAAGATGCTGAAGCTATTAAAGCAAAGTTCGAAGAGATTGGTGCTACAGTAGAATTAGCATAGTTCTCTTAAAAGAGACTTTAGAAAGACCACCGTAAAAGGTGGTCTTTTGTTAGTAATTAGTTAGAGTACATATACGCCAACATAGCCTTTGCATTTTCAATATGAGCAGTTGAGGGCGCAATTTCTTCATTTAGCAACTTTTCTATCTCCCCTACTATACCCTCCGACTCTTCTCCAATAAAAAGAAAGTTTTTATTTCTTTTAATATACTCGACATTTCCATACTCCTGATAACCAACTGGTTTAGTAAATCTTGTCTTTTTATTAAGCTTTTCTAGCTCTACTACACTTACAGAGCCAAATTTGGAGATTATTAGATCTGAAATTGCCATCAACTCTAGGTTTCTATCTGTAAAACCAAGAACCAGAATATTTTCTTTACCTTCTAACTCTCTTCTTAACTCCTCACGAAGTTTCTCGTCTTTTCCTGTTAAAATCACAAATTGGTAAGACGGAAGAGAGAGAATAGATTGCATATTTTGAAGAATTTTCCTTGTAGAATAACCTCCTCCTGTTATCAAAATTATTGGTTTTTCAGGAGTAAACTTAGTATTAGAGAAAAAATAATCATAAGCATCTTTGTATTTCTCATCTGATAGTGGTAAGATCTCTCTGAAAGAGAAGAATCCACTTACTATATTAGCGCTAGGAATAAAGCTTTTTAATGTGTCCTCTGCTTCTTTAGTTGGTACAAATACTATGTCAGCAACTGGACTTGCCCACCACCTACATACCGTTATTATATCTGTTACAGTAACAATGTATTTAAAATCTTTCTTTTTTCTACATTTATCTAAAACAGGTATTAGCAATGCATTATTTCCAACGACTATATCTGGTTTATACTCTTCCAACATCTTTAATGTAGAGCTATACAAAGGTATTACAGTAATTACTTCTGCAACTTTAGCAAACCCTTCATACCTATCTACCATTTTGTGAAAGAAGTTAAATATTGCTTCAAAAAAAATAGTATCTGCTTATCAATGTATGAAAGAAGATATAGTTAGAAGTAATCCAAGACAGCTTATACATATCTACTATCTTTACTTCAGTATTAGAATCTTCATTTAATAGGGCTTCTCTAAAAGCATTTGCACAAGATATGTGACCCGCTCCTGCACTCGCAGTAAATATTAAAACTCTACTCATTCTTAAATTTTCTACGAATTTATTCTACCTCTTGTATAACAATAGGATACAGATGGTTTTGATCTTTGTAGTACTGCTGACGAATATCTTCCGAAGTCTTCTGCATTTTATCTATATTCTCTTGAGAAGCATATACTTTTATACTATACCCTGCAAGGAAGGAATAGTGGGAAATTTCTTTGTTTTTAAGATCTGTAAGGAGAATTTTATACGCTTTACTCAATGATACTGACGAGTTCCTGCTGTATATCAGCATATCAGGTCTGTTTGAATCTATGATGATATTTGTAAAGTCTTTGTAGTGGGAGACTTCTATTTTAATATTGTCTTTTAGATTGTTGTCAACAATATATTCTAAGCTCGTATTTTGAGTGTATATTCCAGAGAGATACAGGCCTTCTTGCATTTTAATCTCTTTAGTTACAACATCTGGTTTGAGACTAGATGATTT
>CAZCCQ010000029.1:0-7641 GCA_964497595.1 uncultured Candidatus Saccharibacteria bacterium
CTTCTAACAGTAATAGATGGACTAGAATTAAGTGGGAATTTCGATTGCTATTTTGATAAAGAATTAAGAGCAATTGCCTATGGGAAATCATATATAAATGCAACGGAAAGTACAGATATCATCCTTACAAAGCGATCTATTCTTCCTTCATACACAAAGGTAATTATTCCATTCGTAAAGAAGGAAATGAAGAATAAAGTAATCTTCAGTGGAAGTACTCAGTCCATTGCAGACAGCAAGAGTGACTTTTACATATTTGCCTCACAATATACATATATAAATCTTCCGCTACATAGAGAGAAACTTGTCATAGAGGGAAGTTTCAGGAATGGCTCTAAACAGCTACCGTTAGAGGAGTCTACACTGAATCTTGTCTCCATCCCAGGTAGTGATGAAGTATCAGCACTTCTTTTTGATAGTAGGGTTCGACCAATAATATACGGTACTGATGCCTATGCAAATAAAATTAAATTACAATCTTGGATAAATGATAGTAAATCATAAGTTATTAGCAAAATACAGTGAGTATGAATTCAAGATTCCATACAAAGCAATGGATAAGGTTTTGGTATGGAAAGGAGATAAGGTTACTCCTGGGAGGGAAATAATTGAGAGAGATAGAAATTCTAAAATATATTCTTTCTATGTTCCGGACCACATTATGGTAAGTCAATCTGAAGTACAGAAGTATATTACACGAATAGATGGAGAGCTAGTTAAGGAAGGAGATATATTAGCTGAAAAAACTAAAGTGGGAGGTCTTACGATGGTTAAATTGGTTTCTCCAGCAGAGGGTGTTGTAGACCTAAGTAGAATAGAGAGTGGTTATTTAGATATTTTAGGTGAGGAGGGTCGAGTTAAAGTTAAAAGTACATTTTCAGCAGATGTGGTAGATGTAAATCCTGTGGATGGCTTAGTGGTTAAATCTCAGGCTTACGCTATGGATATAAAGATTATATCTAAAATATATCAGAAGAATCTTGTTAGAAAACTGTTTGGTGAATTTGTAATGATTGGAGATGGAAAAGAGCTCCTCCTAAAAGCAGAAGGTGATGACTATACAGACAAAATAGTGTTTGTAGGTAAATATCTTCATACGTCACTTTTACAAGACCTCTTTGAAAAAGGAGCAAGTTTTGTACTTAGCTACTCGATGGAGTATTCCGATTTTAGAAGGCAAGGACTACCAGTTGGTTTGTTAGGTGGATTTGGAGAAATATATTGTGGTAAAGCGATTCTCTCTGCACTCTCGGAGAAAAGTGGCAATCTATGTTTAGTTGATTTGGATGAGAGTCAAATATTCTTCTTTGCAAAGGAAAAATTCACAAAACCATCTAAAGACAGCCAATTTGTTCTCTCTGCAATTGGCAGCTTAGTTAGATCTTTGTCACTATCCAACTACTCTATGATAGGGAGGGTAGTAGGTATAGAAGAAAATTCCTCGTATATTACCATAGAGTGGGAAAACGGCTCTAAAGGTATTATGGATATAGGGAGTGTAGAATTTATTTCTCTTTAGAGTATAATTTTAAGTTACGATCTATCTAAATTCTCTTAAATCTAGCAATGAGTCAAGAACAGAAAAAGACAGGTAATATAGTAGGTACAGTAATTTTGTTAACACTTTTCCTTGTACTAGGCATATTTATTGGAAGAAATATAAATCAGAATGATGCTGCGAGACTACTTAGCTTTGGAGAAAAGTCTAGTAAATCTGTAGATATGAATATGTTTTGGCAGGTATGGGATTTAGCATCTAGGGAGTATGTAGATTCAGAGAAATTAAATACTCAGGAGATGATATACGGTGCTATTAAGGGAATGATAAATTCCATAGATGATGCAGCTACAGTATTCTTAGATCCAGAAGAAACAAAAGAATTTACATCTGCTAGTGAGGGTAAGTACTTTGAAGGAATAGGAGCAGAGCTGGGATATGAAAAAGGAATAATCGTAATCATATCTCCAATAGAAGGATCTCCTGCAAAGGAAGCCGGACTACGACCAGGAGACTATATTCTTAAAATAGACGGTTACGAACTAACAGTAAATGATACGGTGTATGATGCTGTAGCAAAGATACGGGGGAAGTCGGGTACAGAGGTGGTATTAACAGTTCTTCACAAAGATGAGAAAGTACCAGTGGAGATAAAGATTACAAGGAGGGAGATAACTGTTCCTAGTATGGGAGTAGAATTTATTGGAGAGAAGAAGGACATTGCTAGATTTACAGTTGCTAGATTTACAGATGTGAGTCTTGCTTCTTGGGAAAAAGAGTGGGATAAGAATGTTCAGCAGATTAAAGATTCTAAAGTTAACAAAGTAATTTTAGATTTAAGAGGTAATCCGGGTGGTTTTTTTGATGCTGCCATATACGCGGGAGGTGATTTCTTGGATAAAGGGTTTCTAATCTCTCAACAGAGAGACTCACGAGGAAGAGTAAATAGATATGAATCAACCAAACTAGGAAATCTTCTTAGTGAAAAGATAGTTGTCTTGGTTGATGGAGGTAGTGCCTCTGCTTCAGAGATATTAGCTGGAGCTATACAGCAAGCAAAACGAGGAGTCATAATAGGTGAAAAAACATACGGAAAGGGTACAGCACAGAGAATATTTGATCTAAGTGATGGCTCTAGTTTGCATCTAACTACTTTGAAGTGGTTACTACCTGATGGCAAAAGCCTAGATAGGGAGCATTCGATTACACCAGATATTGAGGTTAAATTAACTAATGAAGATTTCAAAAACGGCTCTGATCCACAATTAGAAAGAGCCATTCAAGAGATATCTAAATAATTTTATTAAATTAAATATATGGAAAAAGCAGATAGTGGTAAAAAAGAAAAGAAAGTTACTAAGAACTTGAAGTATTTACTCTTAGCCGTATTTTTAGCCTTCATTTTGATAGCTGGCTTACTAACAATTGGAGGGATTCTTCTTCTGCGAGGTAATAGTGCTGTTAGAGAGTATGTAACAGAAATAGTCAGAGGTGATGGATCAGAAAAATCTCTGCCACAGGTCTTAACAGTTACAGAGAAAGAGAGAAACACCATAACTATTGTCCAAGAAAACCAAGAATCTGTTGTTAGTATTGCCGTTTCCAAAATAGTACTAAAACAGGGGGAAGGAGTTGTAAATTCAAATAGTAAGATAGGGACAGGATTTATTGTAGATGAAAGTGGGATAGTAATAACTAATCAACACGTTGTATCTGACTTAAATGCAGATTACAAGGTAGTAAGTAATGATGGAGTAGAGTTTGCCGTATCAAAGATTATTAGAGATGATTTGTCTGATATTGCACTGTTGCGAATAGATAAAGGAGATAAGGAGATAAAGGCTGTTGAATTAGGAGATTCCGACAATTTACTTGTTGGACAGGATGTAATTGCAATTGGTACACCTCTTGGAGAATATGCAGGAAGTGTTACAACAGGAATAGTTAGTGGGCTTGATAGAACCGTAACAGCAGGTTCAGGTTGGTTTGGTAGTACATCTAAAACATACGAGGGTGTAATTCAAACAGATGCAGCCATAAATCCAGGTAACTCAGGTGGTCCACTCATAAACTCTCAAGGTCAGGTTGTAGGGGTTAATTTCGCGACAACATCAGGTGTTGATAATATCTCCTTTGCACTCCCAATAAATCGAGTAAAGAACAGATTAGAGGAGTACAGAACATACGGGAAATTCATAAGGCCTTATCTAGGAGTTACATATCAAATGATTTCAGAATATGAAGCACTATATTACAAAGATGTTGTACCAGGTGCTTTGGTAGTAAGAATAGATCCTGTATCACCAGCATATACTGCAGGTATTAGAAAAGGAGATTTTATTGTAGAGTTTGCAGGAGAAGAAGTTAAAAAACCTTTAGGAGAGTTAATTCAAAAGAAGAAAGTAGGGGAGAGTGTGGATATAAAAGTTTCAAGAGAGGGAAAAGAAATGAAATTTACTGTTAAGTTAGGAGAAATGGAGTAGTACAAAGCGATTAAGTCCTCTATAATCTTTAAAAGAAATAGTAAACTCTTGCTTAGTTGTATATGTCTTCAGATTTTCTAAAGTTAATGGTTCTATTTCGATTAAAAGCTGTATATCCTTTTTTGATTTCCTAATTTGGTCAAACAATTTTTTGTAATAGAGGAGTCCATCATCTCCTCCCTCAAGTGCTAGTTTAGGTTCGTATCCCTTCACACTTCTGTCTAGTCTCTTGTACATAGCTGATGGGATGTAAGGTAGGTTAGCGATAATTAAGGTACTGTCTTTCAGCTTAAATCCGTTAGTTAAATCTCCTTTTCTAAATGTAATAATCTTGTCTAATTTAACCGTGTTAGCATTCTCTTTCGCTATATTTAATGCTTTCTTGCTGATATCAATTGCATAAAACTTTGTATCCTTTTCGACTTTCCTCTCTTTAAGAATTTCCGTTGCAAGTGAGATAATAATGCATCCAGTACCAGTTCCAACATCTATTATATTTCTAAATCTATTCTTCTTAATTAAATCTATTGATATATCAATGATTTGTTCTGTTTCTATGCGTGGGATTAGAGTGTCTTCTGTTACTTTAAAGTTAATTCCCCTAAATTCACAAAAGCCACGAATATACTCCCAGGGTTCCTGTTTCGCTATTCTTTCTAAAATCCTATCTAGTGGGATATCATTTTCAGTAAAGTGGGTATAGATTTCTTTTGATATTCTAGAAATATCAAAATAGCCAACCTCTTTTAAAACTTTTTGAATTCTAGAAATTTCTTTAAGATTCATTACTCTCCTTTAACATCTCTTCCTGTATTCCCTCTATAACATCATCTATCATCGTCTGTATATCTCCATTTAAGATACTATCTAAATTATGCCAGGATATCTTTATCCTATGGTCAGTTATTCTATTTTGAGGATAGTTGTAAGTTCTAATTTTCTCTGCCCTCATTGAGCTACCTATCTGTGACGATCGCATATCTGATCTTTTTTCTGCTTCTTCCTGTTTTTTCTTGTCGTAGAGTCTTGATCTAAGCAGAGCCATAGCCTTCTCTCTATTTTGTTGTTGATGTTTGGTCTCTTGACAGCTAACAACGATACCGCTAGGTATATGTGTGATTCTTACTGCAGAGTCAGTCCTATTTACATTTTGACCTCCCGCTCCAGTTGCCCTCATTACATCTATTCTTAAATCTTCAGGGTTGATGACCACATCCACATCTTTTGCTTCAGGCAGGATAGCCACAGAGGCTGTAGAGGTGTGTATTCTTCCAGATGACTCAGTAGATGGGACTCTCTGTACTCTATGAACCCCACTTTCGTACTTTAAGTTTTTAAATACGTTCTTTCCCGATATTTGTGCAATTACCTCTTTGTAGCCACCAGCTTCGGTTACATTGCTATCTACTATTTGAAGATCCCAACCATTGTTAATAGCGTAATTTTTGTACATTCTAAAAAGATCTGCAGCAAAGAGGGCTGCTTCATCCCCACCGGCACCAGCTCGTATCTCTAATATTGCAGATCTGTTGTCATCCTCATCAACAAATTGTCTTGAAATTTGCAATTTTTTAATCTCGTCATCTAATGATGTAATTTTTTCTTCTAGTTTTTCTATCTCTTCTAAAGCCATCTCTTTTAGCTCAAAATCTTGTTCAATTTTAGCCATATTTTTTGTTTCTTCTAGGTCTAATAAGGCTTTTTGTATCTGTGAGGTTTTGTAAGAAAACTCTGAATAGTAGGAGAGATCATCTGAAATGTGTGATACTTCACGGCTACCAGAAGCCACTCCTTTGTTCATTTGCTCTTCCAATTTCTTTACATTTTCTAGGGCAGGATTGGTGCTGTATTTTTTCTTTAACGACTCAATATCCATCTTTAGATGATATCACTTTATATTATTTACTGAAACTTGTTACTTAGAGATTTTTGCGTTTTCTAACATATCTCTGAGGGAGAGTGTAGTAGCTGGTTTCTCAGCCATTTTCTCCATTTTAGCCTTTCGTTTTGCCAATTTCTCTTTCTTACTCTTGAAAGACATCTTCTTAGACTTTTCCAGTCTCTCTTCATACTTTTTTACAAGATTATCCGTGTCTACAATCTTCTGCTCTCCTGTATAGAAAGGATGGCATTTAGAACAAATATCTACGGTAATACTGTCTTCTAGTAGGGTAGAGCCTGTCACAAAAGTATTGCCACAAGAGCAAGTAATCGTTAATGAGTTGTTATACTTTGGATGTATATCTTTTTTCATATGCAAGTGGGATTATACTATTGGAGTATTAGTATGTCAATTTCCTAGGCTGTATCCGTATTGTGTATCCGTGCTTTTCATAGACAGTTAAATATCATTTTGCTACAATTACTTAACCCATCCTATTTGTGATTAGTATAGACTGAGAATTTGAAGAACTGGATTATTAGAAACAAACTACTGTTTTTACTTACCTTCATACTTTTTGATATTGTTGTCCTTCTCTTGCACTACCATTTCCCTGAGAAGACATTTTTTAATTTAGATGTAGAGAGCAATTTGCCAACAATATATCAAGGTGCAAAGACTTTTCTTGTTGCCTTCTTTTCCCTCTTTCTCTTTCTTTTTGCTAAAGGTCGGGTTAAATATTTTTGGATTTTCTTTACATTCGTTTTCTTCTTCCTTGCACTTGATGAGATAGGGCAGATACACGAGAATTTGCCTACTTTTTGGCAAGAGATTTTTGTTAAAGAAGGTGAAAGGGATTTGCAGGATATTGTAAGCGAATTCGGATATGAGTCTGCTGTTTGGCTTCCTTACTATACTATCCCCTTTCTATTTTTCTTTGCTGTTGTAGGGATATTTTTGAAAGATTTCATTAAAGAGAATTGGAGAAAAGCATTGGTTTTGGCAGTAGGATCAATATTTCTAGTCCTTGTGTTAGTACTAGAATATATGGGTACTAAGCCAGATATTATGTTTCAGGAGGAGTATGAGAAATTTGTTTTTTGGGAAGAAGCTTTCGAATTGTTGGCAATTACCTTTCTCTTGTTCTTTAGCTATACATATTTGGTAGAAAAATTAAGAGGATTAAAAGTCTTCTCTTAAATTCGTAGTTTGACCAGTATTTTATGTTATACTAAAAAATATGATATATCCGATTAAGATACAAAACAGAATTAAGAGAGTAGAGGGGCAGGTCGGAGGTGTTAAAAAGATGATATTGAAAGGGGAATCTGACAACAGAGTGATGACTCAATTACAGGCCTGTATATCTTCCTTAGAGAGTTTGAAGACGGAGTTGATTAAGCAACAGATGAAGGAATCTATGCTGGAGGATATAAAAGAGACATTGGGAATGAGAGAGTAAGAGTACCAAAATTGCCCAAAGATAATTTGATATACTAGTGTAGAGAACTACTTTTTACTTTAACTAGAACTATTATGAAGATTAAAAAGATAGCCTGGACATCATTTCTCTTGAGTACTGACAGTATCTCGGTTTTAACAGATCCACTTTTGTTAAAAGAATCGGGTGAGAATTTTCCTAAAACCCAAGCAGATGTTTGTGTATTCACTAATAGTAAGAAGAAAGATGGGATATCTCTTCTGAAAGAATTCAAATTAGAAGAAAAGGTATTACCAGATAAGAGGAAAAATGTTATGGAGATCTATACTTCTGGTGA
>CAZCCQ010000030.1:0-7257 GCA_964497595.1 uncultured Candidatus Saccharibacteria bacterium
ATGATGCAGTAGAGATAAAAGGAGGAGCAGTTGCATTAGGAGAAGGAATAACAACTACAGCCTTTAATATTACCAGAGATCTAAAATTGTTTAATATAACAAATCCAGTTTTGGTAATAACTCACGATCCCAAATATATGAGACTATCAGAACTTTTCTTCGGTACGGAAACAGTTATGTACAAACAAGAAGTAGGATTAAAATCATATTAATTTTAATTAAAAATATATGAATAAAAACAAAGTTTACGAAGCTCAAGCACTAGCAATAGTTATGGTGGTACTTGTTGTCTCCTCGATTATTGGATTCTCCATCTATGCGAGATCCTTAAAGGACAAAGGGCTTGCCATACAAGAGAGATACTCAGCAGAAGCATATCAGGTTACTGATGCAATACTGGATAACCTGATGCTTTCAGATAGTGCTGCTTTAGTAGAAAAACTCTCGACAGCAACGGGTTTCTTTGACTATACAAATGGGGCAAAGAGAGAGGAAAAGTCTGGACTTTCAGAAATAACACAACTATCAGAGCAGTTAGGACATAGATTAGACTTCTCAAATCTCTCCATATGTCCACTCTCAATAGATGGTAATCCGACAGGAAATGAATATAGTGTATCCCTAAAGGAAGCGGATACTACTGCTAGATATGAAATAGCACCGGGAAGGATATTTGGATTTCCAATAAATGGAAGAGACTTTGGGACTTCTTGTACGATTGATATTTTCTTAGAACCAAGAGGAACAGAAAGCACAGGATTCATAGTAAACAAGATTTATGGAAGAAACTATGTTGATGGAACAACGACAGATATGAAACCATATGAATATGGAGATACAACGAACTACTGCTTCTCTACCAATGGTTCTACCTGTGTAGATACAACTCAGTTTGTAGGAAATAACTGGGTTCTTTGGGATAAAAATGCAACCTTAACAATACCTGTAGAAGGAGTTAATGGATACGCCTTAGATAGTATCCAAGTGACAGCGGTGAACGGGATTGTAGGTATAAATTACAGAATGAACTCCTGTAATACAGTATTAAGATTACTACAACTAAGAGCGAGTGCTACCTGTAATGAAGTTTACAGAAGTAAAGAAATTTTAATACCTGAAGGAAAGTGGAACTTTTCCATATTTGACTATGTGCTATTTAACGGCGAAGGAACACTTTAAAAATGCATCTAAACAGAACTATCGTAAAATTCGCGGGTCAATCTGGCCAAGGCATAAATACTATTGGAATGATGTTTACCAAAGCTATTAACACTCTTGGTCTTAAGCTTTTTTCGACTAGAGAGTACCCATCTTTAATAAAAGGTGGTATCGCGTGCTATCAAACGGATATATCAGTGAAAGAAGTAAACTGCTCTTCTGAATTTACAAATATTCTGTGTACTTTAGCAGACGTAGGATTGCATAAATACTTCAAAGACATCAGAGAGGGTGGAGTTCTAATCTGTGATAGTAAAAAGGTCAACTTAGCAGAAGAGGAGAGAGAGTATATTGAAGCTAACGGAATAACAGTCATAGTTCTAGACTGTAAAAGTATTGCCCTCTCAAATGGTGGTACAGAAATAATGAGTAATGCAGTACTTCTTGGATGTCTATGGGGAGTCCTCAATCAAGATGTAAATATTCTCTCAACAACAATAGAGAAAATTCTCTCAAAGAAAAATATCGATATGGAAGCAGAAAGAGCTTGTATAAATGCTGGATATGATATTGGAATTAAATCCGAGAATTCTTCCATAACTTTACCAGTAGCTGAGAAGAGGGAAGAAAGAATGATAATATCCGGAAACGAGGGCATTGCCTTGGGTGCTTTAGCTGGAGGTATGAGAGCATATTTTGGCTATCCTATGACTCCCGCCACCTCACTTTTTAAATATTTCGGTGACACAGCGGACAGAACCAAGGTAATAGTAAAACAGGCAGAAAACGAAATAACAGCAGTCCAAATGGCACTAGGAAGTATGTATATGGGAACAAGATCTTTAGTAGCTACTTCTGGTGGAGGATTTGACTTGATGATAGAGAGCATCTCCTGTGCTGGAATTACAGAAACACCATTAGTAATCGTACTCTCACAAAGAGTCGGGGCAGGTACAGGAGTCCCAACGTGGACTGGTAGCGGTGATATAAATACTGCAGTTAAAGGTGGACACGGCGATTTTCCTCGATGTGTAATAGCAGTGAGTGATCTCCCATCATCGTTTACCTTTGTACAGACGGCTTTCAACATTGCAGAAAAGTATCAAATGCCAGTTATTCTTCTAACAGAAAAACAAATATCAGAATCATCATTCTCCATATCTACACTCCCAAAGAACATACCTCTAATCAGAGGATTACAGCAGGATACACTACGCTACAAAATCACTGAAAGTGGAATATCTCCTAGATGGATTCCAGATATTAGCGCTAAAACATATCTGCATAACAGCGATGAACATAGTGAAGATGGATCAGTCACAGAGGAGTCAAAAGAGATAATTGATATGAGTGAAAAAAGAGCAAGAAAAATTATTACACTTGAAAATGAAATACCGGAGCCAGAGTACATTGGTACAGAGAATGCGAGTGTTGTATTTGTAGGAAGTGGAAGTAGCAAGAATGCAGTTATTGATGCCCTGAATTTAGATGAAAATATAGCCTATTTAGACTACAAATATATATACCCAACAAAAACAAATGCCTTACAATCGATTGTAGAGGCGGGAAAAAGAATCATTTTGATTGAAAATAATCAAACAGGACAACTCGGATCACTTATTACAGAAAAATGCGGGTACCAATTTAAAGAAAAACTATTGAAATTTGATGGACGACCATTTTTCATTGACGATATTTTAGATTTCTTAAATAAATAATGGATATAGAAAGTTACAGCTCAAAAAATATGCCTACTTGGTGTCCAGGATGTGGTAATTTTGCAATACACACATCTCTTAAAAAAGCCCTAATGGAACTAAATGTTCCTCCCTCACAAGTAATGATATCTTTTGATATTGGCTGTAATGGTAACGGGGCAGACACTGTATCTACATACGCATTCAAAGGACTTCACGGGAGATCCATAGCCCTCGCATCGGGAGCGCACCTAGCTAACAGAAAGTTTACGGTAGTTGCCGATATTGGCGATGGAGGATGCTATCACGAAGGACTAGACCACTTAGTAAATGCAATAAAATCAAACTATGATATTACTATTCTCATACACAACAATAACAATTTTGCATTAACAACAGGCCAAGCGACAGTTACTACAACAGAAAAAAAAGAAATGTACGGTTTGCCACAAGGAAAACCTGAACGAAATATTGATATAGATGGTCTCATAATTAGCTTGGAGCCGACTTTTTTTGCAAAGGCATACTCTGGAGATCCTATACAGTTGAAAGATATTATTAAAGAGGGTATTTCCCATAAAGGCTGTAGTGTCATTGATATTTCTCAACTTTGTCCCACATACAATAAGGAGATGACACCTGATTGGTTCAAAGAGCATATTATTAAGTTAGATACTATAACTGATTACAATTTCAAATCCCTAGAGTTTGCCCAAAATATAGTTAAAAAGATGAGTGAAACAAAAAAGATATATACTGGTATAATATATCAGAACGATTCTATTCCTACATTCTATGACAACCTAGAAAGTAGGAAAGGGATCACTTCGGAACTATCCGATGAGGTAAAAGAGTATAATATAACTGGGTTACTTGAAGAATTTAAATAATGGATACAGTACTATCACCAAAATCAATTGCAATTGTAGGCGTTTCTAATGATATTGAGAAAGTAGGATCAGTCATACTAAAAAATCTACTGCTTGGGGAGTATAACGGTAAGGTATATCCAATCAATCCCAAGTACGAAGAATTACAAGGAAGAAAAGCATATCCAAATATTTTAGCAGTTGAGGATGATATCGAGCTTGTTTGTATTGCAATACCTTACCAGTTTGTAGAAGAGGTTGTTGATCAATGTATTCTAAAGAAAGTAAGAACAGTAGTAATAGTTTCTGCAGGATTTGCTGAAACAGGGGAAGAGGGGAGAGAGTTAGAGAGCAGAATTGCTACAAAGTTAAAGAATGCGAACATTCGTCTTATAGGGCCAAACTGCCTTGGTTTTATAAATAACAAAGCAAAAATAAATCTCTCATTTGCAAGGGCAAACCCTGGGGATGGAAATATTGCATTCATTTCTCAATCAGGTGCTTTCTGTACGGCTATATTAGATATGGCGTGTGAAAATGAATTTGGATTTTCATATGTCATCTCTGTAGGTAATAAAGCAGATATAGCGGAAAATGAGCTCCTAACTTATTTCCTTGCAAGTAATTCCATAAAAGCAGTGGCTATATATCTTGAGGAATTCTCAGATGGGAAAGAATTTGTTTCCATAGTGCAGAAATCCAAAAAACCAATACTTCTCATAGCTCCCGGTAGCTCCGAGAAGTCTAAGCAGGCGATATCATCCCATACAGGCTCTCTGGCATCTTCTTATGACACAGTACTAGCTGCCGTGAAGAAAGGAAATATTATACTAGCAGAAAACTCTGAAGAGCTATACAAGCTAATTGAACTAATAGACACGGATTATATTCCAAAAGGAAAGAGAGTTGCCATCGTCTCAAATGCAGGAGGACCTGGCATAACAGCAGTGGATCAAGCAGAAAAAGAGAAATTAGAAATCGTTGAATTTGGAGAAAAGACGATCCAAAAGCTAAAGAAAGAACTTCCTGTCGAATCAAGCATTACAAACCCTATAGATATACTAGGAGATGGGAAAAGTGATAGATATGAGTATGCTATAGTGACAGCACTTGACGATATAAATGTAGACTCTGTAGTTGTATTACTAACTCCTCAGCTAATGACTGATATAGAGGGCACAGCGGAAACAATAGTTAAACTAGCCCAAAAAACATCAAAACCAATATTTGCTTGTTTCCTTGGTGGTAAAGATGTACAAGGAGGATTCAGAATTCTAAAGAATAGTAACCAGCCTTGGTTTAACGATGTACAAGAGGCAATGCATTTAATTTCAAAACTTGCTAATTTTGAAATAAAGAAAGGATTAAACAGAGTTGTCGATAGTAGTGAATATCTAAAGAAACCAAAGCATAAAAAAGCTGTAGATGAATTCCTCTCTGCAAATGAACCTAATTCTGTTCTTCCTGATGAACTAGTTATTGACTTACTTGAGGAATTTAAGATAGATACACCAAAGCAATTAGTTGTTAATAGTCTTGAAGAGGGCATCAATTTTGCATCAACTATCTTTCCCGTAGCAATTAAAGCAACAGCAGAGGAATTAGCACACAAGACTGATTTTAAGGGACTCTATCTTGATATTAGAACAATTTCTGAATTTGAAGAGAAATATAATGAGTTAAAAGAAACTATTAGTAAAGTAACAGGGAATTCTGCACCGAAGATACTTGTACAAGAGATGATTGATGGGAAATTAGAATTTTTTATTGGTGCAAATAGGGAAGGTGATTCTAAAATATATGAGAAAGACGGAATTGGCTTTGGCCACCTTTTGGCCATCGGTAAGGGTGGTATATATACAGAAGTATACAGGGATATACAGCATATATTAGTACCTGAAACAAGTGAGAAAATAAATGATATTTTGTCTGAAACTAGGGTCTCTCAAATTATTGATGGATACAGGGGTAAGCCTGTATTAGCCAGGAAGAAGTTAATTGAACTAATAATGAAAATACAAAGTTTGCTAATAAGTTACCCTGAGATAGTATCTATGGATATCAACCCTGTGATGCTCGATGAAGACAGAGCTGTTGTTGTCGATATAAAGTTATATCTTAGTTACTAGTATAATTCTCTTCCTAAATTCTTGTATTCATCATACAGGACCTCACACTCTCGTTCATCCATTTGAATCTCTGTGTATTTCCCACTATTTCCGCTACTTTCGTTAAACCCCGCATTTTGAGCATCATCGTAATCACAACCGTAATAAACGATTTCTATCTTAGCCCATTTAATAGCACTTCTACACATAGGACAAGGTTTACCTGTTGTGTATAATTCGCACCCTGAGAGATTAAAGTTTTGAAGTTTCTGAGATGCCAGTCTAATTGCTTCTATCTCTGCGTGGCAAGTAGGGTCATTGTTTTTAAGTACGCTGTTGTGTGCCTTTGCTATTATCTGACCATCTTTAACGATGACTGCACCAAAGGGACCACCATTATTTTCACTTATACCAATTCGACCTTCTTCTATTGCAACTTTCATAAACTCGTTCATTAGAATTTCCTTCCAAAATTTATACCTTCTGCATCCGCCTTTACACCGGTTCTCCCCAAATCTTTCTCATATCTTCTTGCAAAATCCCTGTATTTAAATACTTTCTTTCTTCTCTCTGGTATGGACTTCTTACTTATCATAGCAGGTCCATTTATACATCCTCCATCACAATTTAGTACATCCAGGAATTTGTAATGTTTGTAAACCCCATTTTTAAAACTCTCAAATATTGGCATAAGATTATTTAATCCTTCCATAACCAATATTTCATTCTTTTTTAGTATGTGCGTGTAGTTTAATGTCGCAGAGAGACCCCCTGAGACAGGATATATCTTAGCATAGTCATTGTACATCTTGTCAAAGGTTATGGAATACTGAGGATCTGTTACCTTTTCTGAGATTTTGTTCTCTTTTAGGGTATCCTCTAACTCTTTGAATGTCCAAACCTCATCTACAGCTTTTGTTTCTTGAGCTTCCATTTTCTTTGTCATACAAGGTCCAATGAATACTATTTTGTGGTTAGGATACATTTCTCTACACACTAATCCCATACAGCTCATAGGAGAGTGTACTGGAACAAGGTTTTGAACTAATTCGGGATATTTAACTCTTACAAAATTCACAATAGTTGGGCAAGGAGACGCTATCCAAGTCTTCTTTTCTCCTTTTTCAATACTTGCTTTTAGTACAGAGTAGTAGGTTAAGTTTGTGAGCTTAGCTCCAAATGTAACCTCCATTACTTTTTCAAATCCTAGCATTCTTAATCTGTATACGATATCAGGATATGGATACTCAGTAACAAATGATGGTGCAAGTAAATAGATGTACTTTTGATCTTTCCTTAGTTGCATATCTAAATATACAGGATAGATAGACAGAGTTAAAGTAGAAGCAAGTTGCCATATAATTGTTATTCTGTTTTAATGTAATAGAATGAGATCTGCTCTAATGGTAAACAAATTATTTCAAA
>CAZCCQ010000031.1:0-6770 GCA_964497595.1 uncultured Candidatus Saccharibacteria bacterium
GTCGATATTATTGGAACTATCTGTTTACTATCTTCAAATATTGTTAAAAGGAATTTAGCGTAAATTATCTTCCCATTTTTAACTGCTACATAATCAGTTTCCTGATAGTTTTCTCTCATTTCCAAAGATATATTATTTTCTAATATTCTCTTTGCATAATAGATTGTTTCTCCCTCTGGAAGAGTTTTGTTCCTAAAAACTTGATATTCCCATTCCTCAGAGAAATACTTTTTTACAAAATTAGATATCGTAAGACCTGTTACTTCTGCCTCCTGTATTGGAATTCCTTCTACAATATTAAAAATCACTGTATTTTTGTCTAGCTCGTAAAGTATTTCACTCTTTCCATCTCCCCACTTGTAGTAAACTCCCGGCTGGGCAACCTCTTCTTTTAGATCGAATTGATTTGCCATACTTCGTACTTGTTCCAACTTTACCTTGTCTGAGATATTCCATAGGACATAGTCTCCCTGTTTCTGAGATGAGGTATTCGAGAGTTTGACTTCTTTCGAAGATGTCCCTTCTAAAGACTTTTGAGTTATGGATGATTTAGGATATTCTCTCTTGTTCTTAAGAAGTAAAACTCCAACTATTATGAAAATAGCTAGAAGTATACTTACAACTATTAAAATTATTTTAACCTTTTTACTCATTTTAACTTTGTAAAAATTATCTACACTGAGAAATAGAACATCCAAATCCTTTAGTCATAATATCGTGTGGATTAACAGAAGCGCCATCCTGCTTTGCTTCAAGATGGAGGTGCTTTCCAGAAGAGCAAGCATTTCCAGTTTCATCCCACCTCATTACTCTTGCTACTCTCTGACCTGAAGTTACAGTATCTCCCACACTCAACTTGCTATCTACGTGGATCATTTTAAACTGATATGTGTGACCTTCATACTCTGCACTAACTATTACCATTCCACCTGCATAACCAGCAGTACAGTTTACTGAACCCGAGTATGTTACTTTACAATTTCCACCACTACAAAACTTAGGTGCGTGGAAGTAATCAACCCCTCCTAAGTCAATAGCTGCAACTCTCGCGTGTGAGTAATTACCGTAAGGGCCTTGAGTACAACTATACGAACCTGTTCCTAAGAGACATTCTTCACCAGGAGGAAGAGAGCCTTCAATAAATTCTTCTAATGGTCCTATTGGGTTATCAGGATTATTCGGATCATTTGGATCTGTGGGGTCTATAACAGCACTAAGTCCATATCCTGGCTCACAGCTTACTATCTGAGTAGGTGCTACGTGAGAGAATTGTCCAAATACAGCTATTCCCATTGCTAGTACAAGATAAATCATTGCAAATATACCTATAATGCCAAAAACAAGTGCTTGTGTTGTCACCTTGATAATAGGTTTTGACATTTTTTCTATCATACCTGTGGCTACCCAAGAAACAGCACCTGCCACAAAAGTACCTATTGGACCTAATGTGGTACCTGCTGCTGCAAATACAGATGTTATTAAACCTTTAACTAGAGCTTGTATAGAGCCTTTAGCTATCCACTGACCTACAAGAACCTTCGCAGCATCGCCAACCACTTTAGCCTTAAGCCAACCACCTACCTTCTCTCTTATATTACGCTTTATTTTATCCCTCAAAAATTCACCTATCTTATCTTTTGCTCTTTTTCCTGAGCTAAATATTCTTGTAAGATTTGCCCAATTATTTCTAGACTTCATAAACTTCGAAATCGTTTTCATTTGATCCGCAGTAATTGTCGTCTTTAAAAAATCCAGATATTGTTCGCTATCCTTATCAAATAATTTACCTATTTCAAAGTCTTTAGCAAAATCGTAATCTTTAAGTTCCTCTAATATCTGCTTCGTAAATTTCTCTTCTAATTTTGATAACTTATATGCAAAGGCTTCACCCGTTCCCAAAGACTTAATCCAAGTTACTGGATTCATATAGTAAATAGACATCATTTTTTCGTAGTAAGCATTTGCGAACTTGTTTTCCCCAGTTTTTGGAGTAAGAAAAGAAACTTTAAGGGGATCCTCTTTCCCCTTAACATAAATCTTAACACTACCATCATTATCGGCAGTAGGTAAAAGCCACGAAGCTTTTGATTTTCTCTTATCAAAAAAATCTCCCGTTACAAACGCACCTGCTAATTCTCCACCTGCTGTATACTCCCAAAGACCTTTTACTGACATCCAAGTACCCTCTATCTCCCCTAATCTCCTAGCATTTCGTATCGAATAACTATCTCTTATATCACCATTGATATCTCTTATCCTTTTTTCTAATTCTTTTATCTTTTCTTTCTTATCTGGATCACTACTTTTTCTTAATGCTTCAATATTTTTTTTGTAATTAGATATTGTAACTCTCTGTTTACTTATGTAATTTCCCATTGCTTTTGGTTGTCCATTCGCTTCTAGAAAATAACTTGCTTTCGCGTAGCCTACAGCCTTTTCCTTGTCTCCGGCCCCCCTCGCTTCGTTTGCTTTACTCATCAAATCTTGGCTTTCTAGAAACCTGTACAACTCTTCATCGTAATTAAGATTCTCTCTATCGTTTAAATTGGTACTGTTATATTTTTTCCCCCAATTCTCATATTTCTGAAGCATTTTTTTTGCCTGTTTCTCATCTTGATATCGACTTTTAATCATCTGTTCTGTGATTTTAGGACCTCCTGGAGCTAAGTATTTATCAGCTAAACCTTTAGTTCTTCCTGCTGTCCAAGATGATTTAAGTAGATCTCTATTGGCAGGATTTTGTTTCCCCATTGACATAAGAGCTCGTTGCGTATCATAGTCAAGACCCCGATTCTTAGCCCAGTTAGCTGCAATTAACCCTCCTATTTCTTGCCCAGCCCAGGTTAGACGACCAAGCTTTCTCTGCTGTTCCATCCGAGCAAACTGCTTATCTATAAATTCCATTCTGTTATTTAATATGTCTCCCACATTAAACAAAGACACCCTTATGTCATCTCTTTCTCCTGGACCAACTTTTACTCTAACTAAATCAGGATTCACCAAATCTTTGAATGCACCTTCTGTTGTTTTGTTAACAAAAAGAAGAGGGTTTTCTAATACTGCGGTAATAGCATCAGCATACTCAAATGTTCCATCTACCCCCGTAACTTTTAGGGGTTTCACCTTGTCTGGTTTCTTTTTTGATTCTGTGAAGATGAAGTCTAGCACTGATCCTAAGGCACCTTCATCTTCTCTTTTCTTAGGCATCTTTAGTTACTATGTAAACTATTTAAACATCCCTCCGACGAACGGAATTCCACTTAATCCTGCCTTAATTGCACCTGCTGCATCAGACACACCCTTAGAAACAGTGGAAGGAACTATTGCCATTGCTATAGCAGGAGCAGAAGCTGCCGCATAGATAGCTATTATTTTTACAACTGCCATAATAAAACTACCTAAGATACCACCTGTTAATCCTGCAGAAGCAGTATCAGCTCCTACTAGTGTTTCGGGGAATTTAAGATTTAAACCTTTCGTTTCCAAATAATAAGGAAGATTTACTATCGCAAATGCTAGCGGAAAAACTAAAACACTTCGTAAAGTGGTTTTAAATGTATTCCACATCATAGCATCATTACCTGGCAAAGCTCCAAACATAATTAAAAGAGGAGATATTATTGTATTTATAACGATGCTTAGATAAGCTTTCAATAATACTATCCATAACTTAATAGCACCAAATAATACTATCCCTAAAATAATTGGAGCAAAGATAACCATTAAAATCCCATTTGCTATTCCCACTTCAGTCAATATGATTCCAGCCACCCCACTCATATTTAAACCTTGTCCTACAATTTGCATTGCAGGCGAAGTACTTCCCGCCTTAAAGAAAAATCCCCAAAGAAGAGCAAACGGATTGTGAACGGGAATTCCAGCACTAGCACTACCATATAATATCCCAGCTATAACATTTCTCAATAGCCCTCCGAAATCAATAATCAATCCCATTATTGCAAAACTAAATGTTACTAAGACTAATGAAATAACTATTTTAGGTAAAGAGTTACCTACTGTTACCATTAACTGACCTCCTATCTTGTTTCTAAACATAACCATAAAACCAATAAGTATCATAATTACTACATATCCTAAATAGGCTATATTTCGAACCACTGACCATAAATTAGTAACACCACTTGCATCTAAATCTTCGTATCCACCTGCGTAAACTCCTGTACTGTCTTTGTAACCGGGTACCCACTCTGAAGCAAGATGAGATACTACATCTACTCTAGGCTGAGCATTAAACATAGAGATTACACCACCTTCAACGACTCCTACTAAGCCTCTCCTCATTCTAGGATCGGATATATTTGCACTGGTAGTAAAAGATTCTGGCGACAGAGCAGTTGTTAGCGTCTCACCCATACCATATACAAACTTAGAAATAAGTTGAGACATATTCTCTCCAGGATTGGCTACAATTCCTGTAACTGTATCAATTGTATTCTTCCATCCTTTTAAAGTATCTATGAACCCACCTTCTGCATACGCGGGTTTAGGTAATACAAAAAAGAATATAGCTACAATTGTTGGAATAATTAGTGCAAATCTTTTCATTTTTGTTTAATAATAATTAATATATCTCAAATTTAAAGACCATAATATACTGTAGACTCATTAACTGCATTTTCTACCTTAGACCAATATGTTCTAAAATTAGAAGGAAAATTCTCTTGTTCTGGAGCTTTATCCTTCTGCTGAAGTTTGTAATTTAATAATGTCTGAGAGGCATCCCACAGACAAAGAACATCATAAGGACCTTTACCATCAACGGTAACCCCACATTTAGTTGCTACAAAGAACATAAGACTCTCATCTGAGTCTTTTGAAGCTATAACTTTACCACTTGCTTGCTCTGGAGACAATGTTCCTCTGTACATATATGTCTGGAAAGCATTTGCACACATCTCACCTGTACAAACATACGGATCTCCAAATATGGGAGCCATTTTAATTGCTACATTTTCTATATCTATACACTCTCCAGATTTAACTGTTTGCTCTTCTTGATATTTTTCCGTAATTGCTCCCGTTTTAGGATCAGTTACTTTTACTGTTACCATCTGTTTTCCTGTACAACCATCCCACTGCTCCTTACCAAAGGTCTTAGAGAACCAACCCTTAACTATAGCTACAACATCAAGACAAGCTGTATATAACCCAGACGTTGCAGTTTTGAAATCGCCACCTTCCTCTAAACAAGCTTTGTCCTCCAGAAGTTCATACTTATCACCACCTGGGATTTGTTGTCGCAAATATCCTCCATTTTCAGCATCAGAAGCAATGTAGTTAGATTTACCGACATTGTAGTCAGAAACTCCAACTTCTTCAGGACATTTATTCTTAGGTTCAGAAGGGGAATTCTGAACAATATACTTTCCTGTCTGCTTGCTAGTGATACTTTCTACTTCTGGAAGATCAGCTTTACCTTCTACAGAGAAATTTTCTCTGACTGTCCCTGATATACTATTCCGAAATTCATTAGCTTCTTCAGGAGATAGCGTTTTAGAAACATACTCTTCATCTATCTGTTCTCCATTAGATCTATACTCAGGAGATGTGTTTTTTATCTCCTTGTTACTATTTTGATATACATATTGTCCCAACCAAAAAGATAATGGATATGTTACCTGTACCAATTCAAATTGAGCATCTTTTCTTACTAAAACACCTCCTCCTGATCCAGATACTTCACCTCCTTCTGAAAAATCAATCTCTCCTGAACCCCCAGTACAAATTTCTCTAACAGCAGAACCCAGATCATTTACAGCAGGAGCACAACTTGAGCCTTTTACCTCTCCTTTAACCTTATCTGAGATATCTACCGTTTGTGATTCATCTAAATATACAATCTGATATTTACTTTCCTCAGGAACTATTTTCTGCTCAACACCCGTTTTATCTACACAATTCTTACACTCTTGAGATGCTGTAGAGACTATTTCAATCGGTTTATTTTCGTCCCTAGTCTTACCGAATGTTTTTACAATACTAAAAGAACATAAAATGAGGGATATAAAAAGGAGCATAGCTTTTCTGTTTGTTCTCTGTTTTCTCATAAATTTCTACTCATTCTACCATTTATATTATTTCTTTTCTTAGAGAAAAAGTATGTAGCGATTCCAGAAATAACTAAAAATGTTGAAATCAAAGTAATACCTAAGAAACTATCCATTATTCCCGTTTGTGGTGTAGTTCCCGATGTATCCAGAACTATGGCTTCTCCTTCTTTTGCAATACCATAGTTACCTAACAAAGGAGTTGTTGTTGTAGTAGGTTGTTGCTCTAAAGTTATGACTATTTCTTTGCTCTCTATCCCTTCCATCTGCTCAGTTTGGGCAACTGTGTTAAATGTAGTAAATACACTTAAGCCTAAAACATCTCCTGATGTATATTCGTAGTATGCAGAGCCATCGTTTGTTCTACTGTCGGCAATAGATAGTGTCCATACGCCTCTGTCATCGGTTGCTGTAGAGACATCAAGACTTGTACCAGAGCTTCCTACACCATCTTTATCTGTAATATTCGCAATTACTACTGCTTCGCTATGCTCTGGCATATTCTCTACTTCACCAGATATAGATTTAAAAGGTGGGGGTGAATTTAATGTTTTGAATGTTGTTACAGTATATTTACTTCCTGCATTGTCAAATTTGTTTATACCTGAGATAACTTCAAAGAAATACTGTGTTTCAGGTTGTACTTTAGTAATATTCACACTATGTACATAGTATTGTCCTTTCGTTGTTAATCCATCTCTT
>CAZCCQ010000032.1:0-6523 GCA_964497595.1 uncultured Candidatus Saccharibacteria bacterium
AGTAGGTTAATTTTGATTTGGGGCTTTTTGGGCATTTTTGTATTATATCATTCTTAGAATATCTTTTTGAGAATTTCTAGAAGATACGGAAGAAAGACTATTACACCAGTAACAACAGAGACTAGAGAGCTTACTAAAACTGCACCAGCACTAACATCTTTGGCATATTTCACATTAACTTTGAAGTCTTGTGATACGGTATCACAGAGTGCTTCAATAGCACTATTTATACTCTCTGATATTAACACCATTGATATTACAAGACTTATCGCTATCCATTCAAAGTGGGTAATCTTCAATACAAACCCCGCAATGATAATTACAGCTCCAATGATAAGTTCTCTACGGAAGTTTTTCTCGTTTTTAAATATTAACTTGATACCACTTCTAGCGTAGCCTTGACTTTTAAAAAAACTCTCTGATTTGTAGGAATTATTTTTCATATTAAGCGAAAGCTCCTAAAAGACTGCTAATCACTGCACTTGCAAGTAAGGTGAATACTAAGCCAATAATTGCCCAAGTCAATGTCTTTTGTGCCTGACTTATCCTTCCCGGATCACCCGCAGACATAATCCATAGATATCCTCCATATACCATAAAAATCACACAGAGGATCATTGCAATTGGAAAGAGGTACGACAAAACACCACTAAATGTACTTGCTATATCAGAAAGTCTAGGAGGAGCATCTTGTGCAAATGCTGGTTTTAAGCTAAGGAAAAAAGAAAATACTACTGCAGATATATTTCTTAATGTTTTCATTACTTTACCCCTAATATTTGATTTATTACAAATCTTACTATCAATGGAGATATAAATACAAGTATCAAACCTATCAACGAAAAAACAAGAGTTCTAGTAGCATCCTGAATTTTCTTTTCGTCTCCTCTAGAAAAGATATACTTGAACCCAGCAATTACTATGGCTATGACTACCAAAAGGACAGATGCGTTGATAGCGAAGTTAATAACTGTCTTAACAAAAGCCATCAAATCCACATACTCAGCTTTAGTAAAAGGAGTAAGATCAAACATATATAACTTCCTATTTAATACTTGTTAGACTTTTAGAATTGTTTGCAATACAAATCTAACTAGTAATACAGCAATGAAACAAACAACTAAACCAACGATTGCCCAAGTTAGTGTAGATGTAGCTTTCTGGATTTTTCCCTCATCTCCTGCAGCTGTAATATACATATATCCTGCTGCGATAAGGATGACTACACATACCAATGCGGCAAAACCGATTGCCCAGTTGATAACCGTGGTAACGAAACCTAAAAGATTTCCTCCTTGACCTGTACCTGTTATTCCTCCTAGAAAAGAATTAGCATCTTGAGCCAATGCGGCACTTCCTAGATAGAGACTAGAACTAGCAACTGATACTGCTGCTAACATTTTTGAAAGCTTCATTATTATTAAAGTATTAAATATTATATTAATAAGCAATTATATAGTACCACTATCTAATATGCAATAACGAATCGCGTGTAGAACTAATTAAGGAATGAGAGAACTAATTGAATTATAAATTTAATTAAGAAAACAACAATTAATCCAACAATAGCAGCGACTAAAGTCCCCCTACCCTTTGCAACTTTTTCTGGATCTCCTGAGGATGTTATCAATGTATACCCTGCTACTATTATCATAATAGCAGCCACCAGTGCCGCAAAGTTTACAAAATAGTTAATAAATATAGTAACTCTATCTGTTGCTTGACCAGGGTTAGTAATGTTAATAAACCATTCACTTTCTCCAATCAATCCACTTATATCTGCCATATTACTTATATGCTCCTAAATTTAATGCATTGCTTAATATCAGAAGTATTCCAACAGAAAGCAAAACTACTAGCAAACCAATAATCGCATTTGTGATTACAGATTTGGCTTCTTGAAGTTTATCTGGATTCCCTTGACTAGATGTCAATAAATATCCACCGTACACAAGAAGAAGAAAAGCAGAGATAACAGCTAAAGGTCCAGCAATTCTAACAATCTGTGCTACCAAAGTAGGAACATCACTAGCTCCTCCTTCAAGGTTAGCTACCTCACTTTTAATACTATCCGCTAAATTATTAGCGTATACCTTGCTTACAAACAGACTATTTATTTTCTCAAACAACTGTACCATCGGCTCATTATACTACATAACTAAAGCTCTGCATATTCACAAATAGTATTATAATCACAGTAACGACAGTGATAACCAGGTGTTGCGGTAAAATCCTTTCCTCCAATACTTTCGAGCGTTTCCATCAACTTTTCTTTAGCCTTTTCTCTCCTTTCCTGTGATACATCTACATCTACTACTTTACCAGCTTCTATAAATACATACTTCGCACCCACTACCTTATACCCTAATTTTTGCTCCGCAACCAAAGCATACAAAGGAAGTTGCAAATCTTTCTTCATATCGGCCTCTTTCTTCTCTCCTCCCGTCTTGTAATCTACAATACAAACCTCCTGCACTCCATCAACCTCTCTGACTAAATCTATTCTATCAATCTTCCCTCCAAATACCGTGTTTCCAAAATGAACACCAAACGATTCCTCAAGACGAGAAGGATTTTCTTCTACAGAAAAGATTTCCTCATAATAACCCTTCATTATCTTCTCTCCCTCTTTCTTTCTCAGTAGCTCTTGCTTCTTGTTATCATAACTACTACTAACCCAATTCTTTTTGTACAGTTCCAGCAATACCTTTTCATCTGGACTATCAACTATTCCCTCTAAGCCACTCTTGGATCTCTTTAACAATGTATAGAAATCCTTCAAAGTATTATGAACTGTAATACCAAAAGCAGTTGCTGCATTCCCTTTTGTTGGAATTCTTAAAACATACGAATACTCATATTTCCTTGGGCAAGTTTCGTAAATATTTAATTGAGAGTAACTAAATCTTTTCACCAAATTCATCCTCTCCTCCGAAAAGACTGACTCCGTATCACTATTCATATGACTCAAATGTATAACATCATCAGTAAAGTCTTCTAATTGAACAGCCTTAAACTCCTCTTCTACATCTCTGTCGAGAACTTCCCTAAGGAATACGCTAGGTTTTTTCCTTCTCTTCCCATCTCCGTAAAAATTCGCAGCAGTAAGATATAGTTTCTCTTTTGCCCTTGTTGCACCTACATAAAAGAGTCTTCTTTCTTCTTGTATATTTGCATCTTTGTCACTTACTCCCTCCATTCCCGTCTCTTTTATTAACCCATCCGGGATAGGAATTGCATCAGGCCTGTTTCTAACTGGAAATCTTTCTGACACAAGATTTACCAAAAAGACAACAGGGAATTCTAATCCTTTAGAAGAATGAACAGTCATAATATTTACTGCGTTAAAATCCTCCAAGTCTATTTGATCTACAAGTGGTGATTCCCCAGATTGAATACTGTAATTAAGATAATCAACATATTCATATATGTTTCCATCTGGATTATCCTTCTCGTACTTCTTAATCAATTCAAAATACTTGTTAATATTTGTTACTGCAAAATGTCCATCTGCATTGTCTTTTTCCAAGAAACTATTAACATAAGGGCTTTCCATAAGAAAATCGTACACAATATCAACAATTGGTCTGTTATCTTTAATTTTTCTCACTCCAGAATCTAGCAGCATTAACAAAGTACTAACTCCAGCTATCGCTTGAGGGGAGAGAATTTTTTCAATAATATTACTTTCAATATGCTTGAAATCATCTTCTTTTTGACCTTCTACCCCTATCTTGATTCCCCACTCCTCTTCTATTGTCTCCAGTAAAGTTTGCTTTCTCTCTCTTGCCAACTGAGCCAAATCCACATACTCCCTAGCAGTTAAGTCCCAAATAGGCATAGTCAAAAGTTTGTACATAGATACCTCATCTGTGTTATCAACCAAAACTTTAAGAAAAGCTATAATATTTCTAATCTCATCCCTAAAATACAAACCTCTTGCTCCCCCTATCTTGTATCTAATTCCTTTTACTCTCAAGGCCTGAACAAACGGATCAACATTAGCATTTGCCCTTACCAGTATTGCTATATCTGAAAATTTGAATTTACTATTCTTACCACCCTGTTGGCTATCTAAAAATGTAGATTGCCCTCTGTCATCAAAGGATTGGGAGGATTTATCTTCCTGTTTTAATTCCGTTAATTCAGAATATCCTGTTAACTTCATTATCTCCTCCGCAACTCGCTCAGCTTCATCTGTTTCATTCTTAGAAACTACCAATCTTACAATTTCATCATCTTCTTCAAAAGCTTTCTTTGCAACCAACTTCTTATCTATTTTCTCCGTTACTTCCAATCTGTACGGATCATTATGCCTAATCAATGTATATGCAGAATCCAAGATTTCCTGCCTAGATCTGTAGTTCTCAACAAGCACAATTTCCTTTGCTTTGGGGTAATTTTGCTTAAACTGTAAAATATTTGAAATTGCAGCACCTCTAAACTTGTAAATTGCCTGATCATCATCTCCTACAACTGTTAGAAGAGGACCATCTTTCTTACCTTTCAGTACATCAACAAGGACATTTTGTGTATAGTTTGTATCCTGAAACTCATCTACTAATATATACTTAAATTTCTTTCTGTATTTCTCCAAAATATTTGGCCTCTCTCGAAAAAGCCTTATTGCAAGAATTATTAAATCACCAAAGTCTAGTTTAGAATTCTCAATCTTCAATTCTGTATACTTCCTATACGCCTCTGCTAATTCATTTGAACTCTCGAAACTTTTTTTCTCTGCTTCTGTTTTCTTAGGAAGTGTTTTTACATACTTAATATATTCCTCAGGAGAAACATCTTCATCCTGAAGCCTCGAAATATGTTTAAGAAAATCATTTATGAACTTTGTTGGATTTCCTTTGGGAAGAAGAGCTTTAAGGGATAGATCGTAGATATGTTTTCGGAGAAAAATATATGACTGAGCACCTGTCATTAAGGAATAACTTCCATCCAACCCAATATTGTACCCATCTTCCCTAAGAATACTGTCACAAAAACTGTGAAATGTGGAAATATGCGGTTCATCATATCCATACTCCATTTCCTCATCTATTCTACTTTGCATTTCCTCTGCTGCCTTTTCAGTAAATGTTAAGGCTAGGATTTGAGAGGGTTTTGCTAATGCATTCTTGATGATGTGAATTATTCTTTTAGTGATGACTGTAGTCTTTCCTGTTCCTGCTCCTGCAATTATCAAAAGATCTCCTCCATCAAATTCTACCGCTTTCTTCTGATTTTCATTAAGACCCTTGAGTGACATTATTTGTTAGAAAAAAGTACAAATATTATGTAGATAATCGTTGCTAGAAGCAAAGATATTGCTAACCCTATTAGAATATGTGGGTTAGGTAGCTTTTCTGCTATCTCTTGTAACCGTTTTTTTGTCTTTGCTAACATATTTTTAACTATACAAATTATTTCGCTAATTTCTTAAGCATTTCAACCTCGGCAGGTATGGTGCCATCACTCTTCAGGGCAGGAGTTTCAAGAAGGAATGGAATATCTTTGAATTTTTTGTATTTAAGAATTTTAGCAATTACCTTTTCTCCTAACTTCCCTTCTCCCAAATTTGAGTGCCTATCTTTGTTGGTACCACACTCCACCATAGAGTCGTTTAAGTGTATTGCTTTAATGTTTTCAATACCCAGCTCCCTATCCATATCCTCTACTACTTCATCGAAGTTATTTACCCAATCATAGCCTGAGGAGAATGTATGTTGAGTGTCCATTACAAAACCAACCCGATTCTTCTCCTTGACTCCCTCCCTCATCAATCGTAACTCTGTAAAATTCCTACCTAAATTGCCACCAGTACCAGCAGTTGTCTCTATCAAAAGCTTTTCTGTACCTTTTACTTCATTAAGTACCCAATCAATACCGGAAGAGATCCTTTCTAAGCTGTCTTCATATGAAAGCTCTTTCTGAGATCCGGGGTGAAAACACACACCAAGTATTTCTGAATCAATTTTTCTCTCCTTAATACCTTTCGCCACTTTTTCCACGAAATCCAAATACACCACTAAACCCATCTTGCCTAAATGAAATAGCTTTTTGTCTTCTCTTGCTAAGTTGGTTAGATATATTCCGTGAACTAAGATCTTTTTTACGCTGGATTTTTCAAGAGTATCTAGAAAAACCTCAATTTGTTCCTCGGGAATCGGCTTTGTTGCCCATCTCATTGGAGCTGTTGGCATCATCTGAATACTATCAACACCAAACCTCTCTGCATTTTTAATCGCATTCTGTATTCCACCAGAAGACGAAACGTGAATACCTAAGTACATATCTCCTATTCTAACACATTCCGCACTCTGTAGGGTCAGGCTAGGGTCAGACCTCTGATTCTGGAAACAGGGTATTCCCTAGCTTTCTGGTTTTTGGGGTCAGACCTGTGCCAGACCTTAATGGAATATCTTGTGGTTTTGCAGTATAATTACAAGCGAAACCGAAATGGAGAGGTGCCTGAGTGGCCGAAAGGAACTCACTGCTAACGAGTCGTGGGCCCATAAGCCCACCGAGGGTT
>CAZCCQ010000033.1:0-6454 GCA_964497595.1 uncultured Candidatus Saccharibacteria bacterium
ATGTTAGAACCTCATTCAATCCTAAGTCTGCGAATGTCTTTCGTATATCTGATTTTAAGCTAAAAAGAGGATCTTTATGAGTTGCAGATATTTCTTTTTTAGGTAGTTTCATCTCAATATTATTGTATCCGTATACTCTTGCGATATCCTCGTGTATATCTTCCTTAATTGTTACATCTCTTCTCCAACTAGGGAGAGAAACAGTTAACATATTCTTGTTGGAAGATACTATTTTGTACTCTAAATTTTCTAAAATAGTTTTTATCTCTTTCTCTTCAAGTGTGAGACCAATATGACTATTTAGTTTCTCAATATCAATAGTGACAATTCTTTCTTCATATGGTTCTGTATATACATCAACGATTTCAGATGCCACTTTCCCATCAGCTAATTCTTTTGCTAGTTCAATTGCTTTGAGAAGTGCTGGTAAGCATACTTCCGGATCTAGTGAGTGCTTGAATTTGGTAGCTGCATCAGTAGAGATGCCTAACATCATTGATGTTCTTCTTGTACTATTCTTATCAAAATTTGCAGATTCAAATATTATCTTTTTTGTATTCATATCTACTGCAGTATCTTTTCCACCAATAACTCCAGCAATAGCAATTGGATGAGAATTGTCAGCAATTACAACTGCTCTGTCATTAAGTGTGTAGACCTGATTGTCTAATGCTAATATTTTTTCTTCCTCTCTTGCCATCCTTATATGAATAATTGCTCCATTCTCAGAGAGTGGGTCTCCATTTACTACTTTGTCATAGTCAAATGCGTGCATAGGTTGTCCAAAAAGTGCGGAAATATAGTTAGTAATATCTACAATATTGTTTAGGGGTTTTACTCCTAATTTAACAAGTGTGGACTTAAGCCATATCGGAGACTCTTGAACAGTTAAATCATCTAGTACAATTGCTATATATCTAGGGCATAGAGCCTCTGCGTCATTTATGACTTGTAAAGGTAAACAGTTAGATTCCGGAGAATGTTCCTTCTTCTTATTTCTGTACCAATCAGGACTCTCAAATCTATTTCCTGTTATGGCTGTTAATTCCCTTGCTATTCCTATCAAACCAAAGAGATCTCCCCTATTTGTTAATCCTTTATTCTCTATGTCAATTACTAAGTCCTCGAGAGTGTAGTACTCAGCAAAAGGTGTCCCTACAGGTGCATCAATTGGCAGCTTCATAACAAAGTTATGATCGGGACCTATATTTAATTCTTTCTCAGATCCAAGCATTCCGTTAGACTCAATTCCCCTAAGCTTCACTTTCCCTATTACAAATGGTTCAACCTCTGTATATATTGTATGAGGAACTATTGAACCAGGAGGTATGTATGCTACCTTGTTACCTATTTCTAATGTCTTGTCTCCTGCAACTACTTGTATTTTGTCATTACCTGTAAAGATGGTATATACGCCTAATTTATCTGCATCAGGATGATCTTTTTTTTCAATAATCTCGGCCACAATTATTCCACGATAGTCATTTTCCAAGTCGTGATAGCTTTCTACATTAGTGATATGTTCTTTAATGATATTTACAATATTTTCTTTTTCAGTAGGTATGTTTCCTAGAGATTTTAGTAGCTCTGTAGTAACTTTCATTAAAACTGTTTTAAGAAATTAAGATTAGATTCTCTTAGATACCTAATGTCTTTTATGCCTAGTTTTACCATAGTAAGTCTGTCTACTCCGAAACCCCAAGCAAATCCCGAATATACATCAGGATCAATATCCGCTTGTTTTAGAACATTAGGATGAATCATTCCACAACCCATTAGCTCTATCCAGCCAGAGTGACCACAGGTAGAGCAACCAGCCTTTTTGCAGAAAGGACAGCTGATGATGAATTCGCAGTCAGGTTCTGTAAAAGGAAAGTATGATGGTTGCACTCTTACTTCTAAGTCAGTCTCTAAGTATGCTTCTAAGAATTCTTTAATAACTGCTTGCATATTCCCTAACGAAATTCCCTTGTCGACATATACTCCCTCTATCTGATGGAAAGTATGTTCGTGTCCTGCGTCTGTAGCTTCGTTTCTAAAACATCTTCCAGGTAAAACAACAGCTATGGGTGGAGGACCAAATAGTTTCATAGCCCTGTTTTGCATTGTAGATGTATGAGCTGGTAATACAAAACCATCTTCTGTCCAAAATGTATCGTACATATCTCTGGCAGGATGGCCTACAGGGAAATTTAAGGATTCAAACATATGATAATCATCATCTATCTGCCTACTCTCTAACACATCAAATCCCATACCTCTAAATATCTCTCCAAATCTCTCTATTTCTGTAGTTAGTGGATGCTTACTTCCTTTTACATCTAAGAATTTTGGTTTATCATCTTCCTTGCTATTTATATCAAAAGGAGCTGTGGGATCAATTCGGTCTTTTGTAGAGTATGTATTTCTCTCAGAAGTCTTACTTTCTAGAACTTCATTAACAAACTGTTTGAGTAAATTAACTTCCTTTCCATACTCAGCTCTCTTCTTTTTATCAATATTAGAAAGTTCTCTTAGGAGAATATTTAGCTCACTCTTTTTAGAAAGATATTTTTGTTTGAATTCATTGTATTCTAGTGTGGTGGAATCCTTCTTTACCTCCTTATACATCTTCTCTATATTTTTATTTTTGAAATCCATAATCTTAGTATACAATATTGTTAAACAAAAAAGGACTCCTTTTAGAGTCCTTTTGTAATCATAGAAAAGAACTCTAAAGAGCCTTTACCAAAAAGGAAAATACCTCAGGATTGTTAACTGCTAAATCGGCTAACACCATTCTGTTCAATTCAAACTTGTTCTTCTTTAATCCTGCAATTAAGTCTTTGTACTGAATTCCATTCAATTTACAAGCAGCATTTATCTTTGTAATCCACATTCTTCTCATTGTTGCTGCTCTTTTCTGCCTATCATTGTATGCATAATTACCAGAGTGCATATATGCCTGATGTGCAACTTTGTAAAGTTTGCTTTTACTCATTCTGTAGCCTTTAGTTCTGGCTAGAATTTTCTTGTGTCTTCTGCTTCTTTTTACCCCACCTCTTACTCTCATAGTTAAATATATTAAAGATTAACAACTTTCTTAATTATTTTTTTCCTAACAACTTTAGACACCTCTGCATTATCTTTTAATCGTCTTTTTTCCTTAGAAGATCTCTTTGTTTTCAAATGACCTTGATGGCTTTGCTTGTATCTTAGAGAAGGTCTCTTATGACCTCTTGGATTCGATACTTTAATCCTCTTTCTTGCTGTCTTGTTTGTTTTCTGTCTTGCCATTCGATTTGAAAGTCAAAAATAGTATGTTCCTTTCTGTTACAGGAGCGCCCTCGATACTACTATAATCAGTGAAATTAGTCAATATTTGATTGAAAACTTCAATTGCCTGTTCTCTAGATTGCCTTCCTTTAATGAACATATAGATTTTAACAGGATGGCCTTTCCCTAAGTACTCTTTGGCTCTCTTTATTCTATGCTCAATATCTGCCTGCTCAATAACTGGAGTAAACCGAAACTCTTTTGTTTCTTTAACCTTACCCTTTTTGTTCATCCTACTCTTTTTGTTCTGTATGTAGAGATATTTAGAGTAATCCATAATTTTACAAACAGGTGGTTTTACATTTGCTCCTACTTCTACTAAATCTAATCCAGCCGCTTTTGCTAGCTCCATTGCTTTATATGTTTTAACTACTCCAAGATTCTCTCCCTTCTCATCAATCAATTGGACCTCATCTACTCTAATAAATTCGTTTTTTCTAGGTCCGTAAATCTTACGTAAATCTTTCTGCTTGTTTAAAGCCATTGGCCTGCATATTTAAAATAATTTAATTACTCTCTACAGGAGTGAAAGGCTCTTTTGTCCGTATCTCCTCCTTTAAATGATCTACAAATTCTTGTACTTTTTGCAAACCTTCCTCTTTGTTTTTTCTTGTTCTTACAGATATTGTTTCAGTTTCAATCTCCTTGTCCCCTATAACTACTACATAAGGAATCTTCATATTCTCAGCATCTCTAATTCTAGACTGCATACTCTTGTTTCTGTCATCCAATTTTACTCTTAATTGAGCGTTTAATAATTCCTCATATACTTTCTTTGCGTATGTGTGGTGCTTCTCGGATATTGGAATAACATATACTTGCTCAGGTGTAAACCAGAGTGGGAAATCACCTCCGTGATGTTCTATCAAGAAAGCAAAGAATCTTTCAAAAGAACCAATCAAAGCTCTATGTAAAACAAATGGCTCTTGCTCCTTTCCTTCCTCATCAATATACTTAATGTCAAATCTCTGTGGAAGATTAAAATCTAACTGCAGAGTGGAAATAGAATCCTCTTTCCCAAATACATTCACAGCCTGCACATCTATCTTAGGACCGTAGAATGCAGCATCTCCAGGAATTTCTTCAAACTCAACCTTTCTGTCCACTAAAACCTTTCTCAAAGCTTCCTCTGCCTGTCTCCATCTTTCAATATCACCAGCATACTTAGTAGGATTTGCTTCTCTGTCGGAGAGAGATAACCTAAATTTGTATTTTGTAAACCCAACATCTTTGTAGAATATGTCTAGCAAATCTAAAACCTGATTTAAGGAATCTTCTAACTGATCAGGGGTGCAAAATATATGTGCATCATTCTGAGTAAACCCTCTAGCTCTCTGCATACCCTGCAACTCCCCACTCTTCTCATATCTGTAAACAGTTCCAAACTCTCCCAGTTTGTATGGTAAATCTCGGTAGCTTTTTGGTTCAAGCTTGTAAACCATCATACCAGCAGGACAATTCATAGGCTTAAGATAGTATGTCTCATCTTCCACAACAATAGGTGCATACATAGAATCTTTGTAAAAATTCAAATGACCTGACATTTGGAAAAGCAATTCCCTATTTATATGTGGTGTTAAAATATGCTGATATCCAACACTTCTCTCCAAATCAAGCATATACTCCTCAAGAATCCTTCGCATAATATAACCTCGAGGCAACCAAACAGGAAGACCTTGTCCAATTTCAGAAATAATGGCAAAGAGTCCTAACTGCTTACCTAATTTCCTGTGATTTCTGTTTTCCAACTCTTCTTGGTTCTTCAAAAATGTATTTAACTCATTCTCAGTTTCAAATGCCGTACCGTATATACGAGTCAACATTTTCTTCGTCTCATCACCTCTCCAGTATGCACCAGCTGTTTTTGTAAGCTTTACTGCACCAATATCTTTAGTATTCTCTACGTGAGGACCTCTACAAAGATCCGCAAATTCATTCTCTCCTGTAACATAGAAACTCAACTCATTACCTTCAATATCCTCCATTAACTCCAGCTTGTACGTCTGATCAGTTTTCTTGTAATACTCCACAGCATCCTTTCTCTTCATTAAAATCTGAGTAATTGGCAAACCTTGCTTTATGATCTTTTTCATTTCCTTCTCGATCTTCTTAAGCTCCTCCTCCTCAAGAGGTTCGCTAAAGTCAAAATCGTAGTAAAAACCATTATCAATAGCCGGTCCTATCCCAAGTTTCGCATCAGGATACAGCTTCAACACTGCTTGAGCCAAAACGTGCGAAGCAGAGTGTCTTATCTTTTCTAAATTTTCTTTTTTTATTTTTTGTTCAGAATCCATAATATTTAATATCTTCTTAATTTAATATTTAGTGTAAAAGGGGAAACCACACATTAAAAGGTGTGTGTTGTAAAAACTATTCTGTTCAGCTTTGATTTATTTATACCGTATACTCTATACACAATAACGTATTCTATATTTTTCTTAACACATTTGCAAATCCCCTCAACAGGGCTGGTGTGTCTAGAAACGCTTAGTATACAAGGACTATATGCTGTTTTTGTACAGATATTTAATATCCTACAGGCTATTTGACAATAAAAAAAGAAATAACATTTAATCCTAAATTTATAGTTTCTACTATTTCTAAGTGATTTAGTTTAATCTTTTCTAGATTATATCTTTTAGGGTATTTCAAAATCAAAGCCCCCTTAAACTTTTTTGTTTTTTTATCTTGTACTCCAAGTAGTAATTCACTTGCCATATTTATTACATTCTCCATTTTGAAAGTTCTCTTTGTATTAAAAAGCTTGTAAGGAGGATCTAAAAAAATAATATCAAAAGATACTTTCTCCTCTTCATTAAGCATTCTAAAAAGATATTCATCAACCTTCTCTTTCACAATTTCTGATTCAATTAAAAATCCCGTATGAGCCACATTTTTCTTCAAAACAATATTTGCATTCTTACTAGCATCAACAAAAGTACAACTCTTTGCTCCTCTAGATAGTGCCTCTAGTCCAAAAGAACCAGCACCTGCATAAAGATCTAGTACCGATTTATTCACAATATCCTCCCTCAAAATATCAAAAATTCTAACCTTCATTCTGTCTGTCATAGGTCTTGTAGCCTTAGGTATCTCTATTATGAAATTTCTAGCTTTTCCTCCTGTAATTCTAACTGTT
>CAZCCQ010000034.1:0-6398 GCA_964497595.1 uncultured Candidatus Saccharibacteria bacterium
ACAAAAAGCTCTTTTTTTTCTACAAATAGCAAAATAAATCCTATTAAAGGTATCCAGGATATAATCGCCATTGCTTTATTAGCTTCATTGAACTTTATTTCGCTCAATGAGTAGACTTTCTTTGCTTTTTTCTCCTCGGCCATTTTTTGTAAATATTAACTTAAGTTACTGAGAGTATATTACTGTTTATCTAAATGTGCAACTCTGTCAACTATAGGTACTTGCAAGAGTAGGTAAGAGGAGTATACTAGGTATATATATAATTTTAATACTAAAGTATATGGATGGTATACTCACCAAAAAACAAGAAGATGTTTTGAAGGTAATAAGAAGGTGCTATTTAGAGAATGGTTTTGCTCCTTCATTGAATGAATTAAGGCAGGAATTAGGTATAAACACTAAGAGAGGAGTTGTGGTGCACTTGGATGCTTTAGAGAAGAAGGGGTATATATTTCGAACAAGTCAACCACGGGGTATACATATGGTAGAAGAAGATGAACAGATAATATACGACTATCTTGTAGGAGTACCTATTTTGGGCTATGCAAATGCAGGAATACCTATGGTAAGTGCAGAGGAGGAAAACTTAGGAGTATTAAAAATAGACAAGAATATTTTAGGAAAAAAGGATGACCTTTTTGCATTAGTGTTGAAAGGGGACTCGATGGACAAAGTAGAAATAGATGGTCAGAAGATGGTAAATGGTTCCTATGTAGTTATTCAGAAGGAAGGTGATATTAAAGATGGTGATATCGTGGTTGCGGTTATTGATGGTAGTGCAACCGTAAAGAAAATAAGGAGGGGAAGCAAGGTTGTAGTTCTTTATCCGGAATCAAGCAATCCTCTCAACCAACCAATCTATTTGGATGCGAATACAGACGCTATGTTAAATGGTAAGGTTATAAAAGTGTTGGAGAATCCCTCTATCTAATATATGTATTGTGGACGGAGTTCTTAGCATTCTTAAGTAAGCTCTGTAATTCTTTGTTAGTAAACGATTTGTCACTTCTGTTGTAAAGTGGATCTATAGTCTTACCTGCCCTAAAATTCTGTATATAATACTTTTTTGCACCCTTAATCATCTGCGAGATTGATTTGGAAGAATCAGTAGTATGTATTCCTTTAACATATGTTGTTCTGAACTCATAATCTAAACCTGAATTCATAATAATGTCTATAGATTTACAAATCTTCTCTAAAGCATTGGGATCACCTGTCATACTTATATACATACTAGGATCATACTTTACATCCATAGCTATATAATCAATATTTCCTTCCTTTATTATTTTCGCAAGCAAAGTAGGGTAGAAACCGTTAGTATCCAATTTAACTAAGTAACCCAAATCCTTAATCTTCTTTATTAACATTCCCATATCTTTGTATAAGAGAGGCTCACCTCCTGTTATGACAACAGCTTCTAACTTACCCTTCCTCTCTTCTAGATACTTAAGAAACTCTCCTTCTTTAATCTCTGTCTTTCTATTCAACTTCTCGATGACTAGCTCAGGATTATGACAGAAAGGACACTTAAGATTGCAACCGTAAGTAAATACAACCGCCGAAACCTTATCTGGATAATCCAGTAGAGACACTTTTTCTATACCACCAATTCTTACCATTCCTACTTTAGCTTAAACATTTTTCTGTCTTCCCACTCGGCTTGTTTACCAACATTCCACTGTGCTATTGGTCTAATATATCCAACAACCCTTGAATAGACCTCACATCTTTGTCTCGCTACTTTCTTCATAAATTAAGCAGTTTAATTTAAATAATTATAGCTCTTTAAACGGCATACCATCTTTGTACCCAACTTCTTCATCACATATAGGACAGTACTTATGTTCCCCTGAAATATATCCGTGCTTAGGACATACACTAAAAGTAGGAGTGATAGAGAAGTAAGGTAGTTTGTAATTTTCGGCAATCTTGCGAACAAGATTCTTAACTGCATTAGCAGAAGAAACTCTCTCGCCTAGATATATATGTTGTACAGTACCACCAGTGTACATACACTGGAACTCATCCTGTTTGTCTAAAACCTCAAAAAGATCATCAGTAAGTCCTACAGGAAGCTGTGAACTGTTGGTATAGTATGGTGGGCAGCCCTTATGTGTCCCAATATCTGCGGCCGAAATAATACCCTCTCCGTACTTTTTCTTGTCTGCCTTTGCAAACTTGTATGTAGCTCCCTCACCAGGTGTAGCTTCTAGATTAAATAACTCATTTGTCTTCTGCTGGTATGTCATCAACCTCTCTCTCATATGCTCCATAACCTTCAGTCCAAAAGCTTTCCCTTCTTCTGATGTTAGATTCTTACTGGTGTCTTTAAAGAAATTCATAACAGACTCATTCATCCCTAAAATACCAATAGTATTAAAATGGTTTTTGTAGTACTCTCCGAAGCGCTTCTTAATATCAGACAGATAGTATTTAGAATATGGATAAAGCCCCATCTCCATATATTTCTCTAAAAATTTCCTCTTTATCATCAAACTCTTCTTTGCTAAATCCATTTGTTTGTCTAGCTTTTGGAAGTATTCTTTCTCATTTTTTGCTTCATACCCAATTCTTGGGAGGTTAATTGTTACAACACCAATACTCCCTGTAAGAGGATTAGCTCCGAACAAACCACCACCCCTCTTCCTTAACTCTCTATTATCTAGCCTCAACCTACAGCACATACTTCTAGCATCATCTGGATTCATATCTGAATTGATGAAGTTAGAAAAATAGGGGATACCGTATTTGGCAGTCATCTCCCATATCGGTTTGTAGTCAGGATTGTCCCAGTCAAAATCTTTTGTAAGGTTGTAAGTAGGTATGGGGAAAGAGAAAAGCCTACCTTGTGCATCACCCTCCATCATAATCTCACAGAATGCTCTGTTAATCATTCCCATTTCCTTCTGAAAATCTTTGTACTGTTCTTTCTGAACCTTTCCACCTATAATCACGCCCTGTTGTGCTAATTCACCAGAAGGAATCAGGTCCATTGTGATATTGGTAAAAGGAATTTGACATCCAACTCTCGTAGGTACATTCATATTGTAAAGAAACTCCTGCATCTTCTGTTTAACCTCTTTGTAAGTAAGTTTGTCATATCGTACAAATGGCGCTAAGAATGTATCAAAACTGGAGAAAGCCTGAGCTCCTGCAGCTTCGTGTTGCAAGGTGTAAAGATAGTTTACCGTTTGTCCAAGTGCTGTACTAAAGTGCTTAGCAGGAGCAGAAGAAACTTTCCCTTTAACTCCTGTAAAACCTTTTAAAAGTAAATCCTCCAGACTCCATCCACAACAGTATGTTGCTAACATTCCAAGATCGTGTATATGAAAATCTTTGTTAATATTCCCATTTGAAATCTCTTTAGGATATATGCTGTGAAGCCAGTAATTTGCTTGTACAGTTGATGAGATGTAGTTATTAAGACCTTGCCAAGAATAGGCCATATTACTGTTTTCATTAACTTGCCAATCAAGTTTGTCTATATAGTCTTTTACCAAAGTATTCGCATCAATGAGAGATTTAATATTCTTTACCTGATTCTTGAGGTCAACAAATAGATCGAATGCTATGGAAGTTTTGCCGTGTCCCATATCTCTAAGTGTTTGCGATACAACTTCTGCAATATCTTTACTTTTGATATACTCCTTACCTTTGTATTTAATTTTTACCCTCTCAATAGCTTCATCTGCTATTTTTTCTGCTCTTTTCCTATTTTTACCACCAACACTCTCTGCAGCTTTATAAATTCCAGTAACAATTCTCTCTCTACTAAATCGAACAATTCTTCCGTCTCTCTTCTTAACCTTAAATTTGTGGATAGTTTTCTGGGCAGGCATTTTAGTTTTAAATAAAGTTAAATTTCTAGTTCCTTAATTTCTTTTTTAATATCCTCTAAGTTCTTAAACTCCTTGTATACAGAAGCAAATCGGATGTAGGCGAGGGGATCTCTTTCTTTTAACCAAGCTAGAGTCTTTAGACCTATCTCTTTAGTAGTAATAGCCTCTTCACTGTTTAGTACTAATTTCTCTATTTCTTCTGCAAAGAGCTCTATGTCCTCATCACTTACTTTCTCCTCATTTACAGCCTTCTTTATTCCCTTTATTACTTTCTGAGAGTCAAATTTTTCTAATGAGCCATCTTTCTTTATTACACTTACGTCCAAACTCTCAATCCTTTCGTATGTTGTAAATCTTTTCGCACATCTAAGACACTGTCTCCTCCTCCTTGTTGATTTATCTTCCTTGTTGTCTCTCTTGTCGACTACTTTTGTGATTTCACTATCACAGAACGGACATTTCATAAATATACAATATATTGTGTAATATCTCTCAACATACAACAATAGGTTGTGTGAATCAATGTCTCATAGTGCAATGAATTTGCAGTTATAGTTGTTTTAACGCAAGAAAGGTGAAAAGAGAAAAACACTATAAGTCAAGTTATGAGTTTTACAGGTAGAAATATATTATGTAAGATACCTAATAAATAATTTGAAAAATTATACATTATGGTAATACCTCTAGAAAAATTTCCTGAGATACGAGAGAAAGAACTAAAAGGAAAGAAGATTGTTTGCACTTCTGGATTTTTTGATCCACTACATCCAGGTCACGCATCTATAATATTAGAGTCTAAGAAGTTTGGTGATATTTTAGTAGTAATTGTAGATGGGGATCAAAGGGCAGTCACTAAGAAAGGAAAGTCATTTATGCCAGAAATTGATAGGGCTAGAGTAGTTGACTCTTTAAAAGGAGTCGATTATGTAGTCATATATAACCATCCAACTGAGAATAACTGCATAGAGGCAATGGAAATTATAAAGCCTGATGTAGTTACCAAAGGAGGTGATAGATGTGATAGAGCTAATATCCCCGAAGCTGATGTTATTGAGAAGTATGGAGGTAGGATAGAGTTTAATGTAGGAGATCCCAAAATGTGGTCTAGCTCGAACTATTTGCAAGAGTGGGTTGACTTTGTTAATAGCTCGAAATAGTAGTCCCTTTAATATATTTGAATATTGAATTTGCAGCCCTAGCTCCTTCACCTGCTGCTGTTACTACTTGTTTGAATTCTTTTGAGTTAATAGTACAGTCACCTGCTGCCCATATACCTTCAATATTCGTTTTTAGTTCATCATCAACGATTACATAGTTTTTTTCATCTACCTTTACTCCTAACTTCAGGGGTAAGATAATGTTGGGTTCAGCACCTATTTCAACAAACATACCATCAACATCTAAATATTCTGAATTATTGTAAGGCTTTGTTAATTTTAGTCTTTCTAATTTCTCAGTACCTTCTAGACTAGTTACTAAAGTTTGATATATTACTTCTATATTATCTTTCATTTCAACCTGTTCAATCCAAGCAGGTTCTCCTCTTAATTGTGTACCTCTGTAGATAATATATACCTTTTTAACAATATCTGAGAGCATTGTAGCTGCCATAGTTGCAGCATTACTCCCACCAATTACTGCGACTGTTTTGTCTTTGTAAAACATAGCATCACAAGTAGCACAGTATGAGAGACCTTTACCTACGAATTCATCTTCTCTAGGTATTGCTAATTTGTTTCTATCTGTACCCGTTGCTAATATGATTGTTTTAGCAAGATACTCTTTTTGAGTATCCGTAGTAAGTTTGAAAATGTCTCCTTCTTTTTTTATGTCTACAACACTTTCAGGAGAGTATTCTCCGCCCTCTGATTTTGAATGTTGTAGCATTTTCATACCTAATTCCATTCCACTAATTTCTTCTATCCCAGGATAGTTACACACTAAATGAGCTTCTGATATTGTTCCACCTGGAAGTTTGCCAAAGACGATATTTTTAAGTTTGTATCGGCTTGCATATATACTGGCGGAAAATCCTGCTGGTCCAGATCCCACAATTGCTATATCATAAACATTCTCCATATGTATACAAAAGAATCATCTTAATCTCCTACATTCTACCACATACATATTGAAATATTTGAGAGAGGTTTAATGGTAGGGACAAAAAAGAGAGGAGTTATTGAATAATGATTATTCAAAGTAAAAGACTCCTTCTTTGAATGTCCCTACCAAGAGGTTCCTTATCCTAGCACTATGCCCATTCCTGACATAACGAATAAAAAACCTGCTAAATAAACGAGGAAATACTTTCCTCGTTCAAAAGGCTCTAGTGGGTCGATACCCGCTAGTACGAAAAACAAGAATATTGAAATTGATACTAAAAGCATCAGCCAAAAAATTCCTTTTTTCTTTTTCATCTTATTCTCCTTAAATATTTCCTCAATAGAGGTTTAATAGCGACATACAAATATCTATATGTATAAATATCTCTGTATCGCTATTACTATTTAGGATTAAGAAAGCCTTTTTAATGAGCAATCATTCTTAATATGTAAT
>CAZCCQ010000035.1:0-6271 GCA_964497595.1 uncultured Candidatus Saccharibacteria bacterium
GTTTAAAGAAAATGGATACATCTAATTTACCTCTCCCTTTGGTACCCAAAAAGTAACCTGCCCTATTTTTGTATTTGGATATACTTTCACAGGTAGGACAGAATATAACATCAGAGTTGGTTTTTGTATAGAACCCAAGTCTATCAAATCTGCAGTAATATTTATGAAAATACCAAGTCTTCCAGTAGAAGATCGACCTTTGATGATTGGAACATAATTGTTACTTCCTATGGTTTCTACAGTTTTGCCAACATATATTTTGTTAGGATCTAGCAGTAATCCCTCAGAAGGAAAGACTATTTCTTCCATTTCGTTATTCATCATCGTATCTAACACATCATTTTTGTATATATAAAGAGTGCTATCTAAATGGAAATCATAGTAGTTAATCTCTATATCAGATTCATTAAATGGATCAATAGTAATTCTTCCAGCCTCTACTTCTTTTTGTATCTCTTTTCCTGTTAATATCATTCTTTTGTTTCGTTAAATAATTGGCTAGGATATGGAGTGTCCTTTGTAGCGTAGAATTCAACTTTTGCAATATCTTTCTCTCCTTGTGTATCCCAGAAAGTGACTTGTCCTATTCCCATATTAGGATATATCTTCAATTTTTGCACGACAGTTATCTCTAATGTCCACCTATGAGCTTGTCCAAGTTGTCCTAAGTCTGCAGTAATCTGAAGAAACATTCCTAATTTACCAATTCTAGATCTACCAATGAGAGAGGTTACAAATTCTTTACTTCCAATAGTCTCGGCAGTAGTACCAAGATAGAGTTTCTTTGGTTCTAATATCAGACCTTCAGGGGGAATAACAATTTCTTTTCCCGTAGTCGTTCTATTTTTATCTCCAACATCTGTTACTTCTAGGAGTTTATCTGCAAGATGATATATGTAGCTATTCGGTTTAAGGAAATTTTGATTAAATGGCAATATCGTTATAGCACCAGCACCAATTTGTTTCTGAATTTCTGAGGCAGTAAGTATCATCTCTTTATTATATATACATCGCAACAGCGTGTAAAATCTTCCATATATTGGTATATTAAAATATGACTAATTCCAATTTAGTTTTGGGTACATCGTTTTCTCCTGAGAGTTGTGAAAGTGTATGCCAGATTGATCCTCTTTTGATTTTAGAAAAAGCACATAGAGAACTTGGTATTACTGATGTCCGATTGGGTTTGAGATGGGATAGGATCCAGCCTAAAAAAAGGGCTTCCCTGAGTTACTACAAGAGATATATTGAGTATATGTTGAAAAATGACTTTACTATTACTTTGAATATTGGCCCTATTAAAGTAATGAGATGGCCTGAAGTACACATTCCTGACTCTGCAAAGAAATATATATTTAATGGTCAAGTAGTTACTCCTGAATGTGAATTGGCTAAACGCTCATTTGATTATTTCCATAGAGAGTTAAGTTTGTTAAGAAGCGAATATGGAAAGAAATTAAAAAGTGTTACTTTTCAAGTTGAGAATGAATCTTTCTTTAGGTTTGGTGATTACAATATCTTAATGAGTGATGAGTATTTACTTTCTTTGATTGAGATATTTCGTAAGTATATTCCTAGCTCTAAGTTAATGTTTAATTCTGCAGGGAGAAGAAATCTGTATGAAGTACTAAGCTTGTTTAAGACTTTGGTAAGAGGATACGGTTTTAGAATGAATGATTTAACATTGGGATTTAATTTTTACTACAAAATACCTTTGAGATTTGGTATGACTCCAGTTATTGATCCGTTAATTTTTCCTCTTTTTAGATATATGCGTATTGCAAATTTCAAAAAGGAGCAAAGAGAGCGAGGGTTTAAGTTGGAGATATCAGAGGCTCAGTTTGAACCTTGGGTAGAAGCTAAATCACCAGGTAATTCGTACAAGGATTTCTTGTATTTGCTTGATAGGTGTTCTAAATTTTTCCCAGAGGAATATGATTACAAGTTAGTTAGATTATGGGGAATAGAGGAATTTGTTTGTAAGATGATGACAGGAGGTATGACAGATGAGCATAGGGAGATACTTAAGGATATTAGGAGAATAAATAAGGTGGAAATTGTATAAATTGAATTTTTAGATTAGAATTACATATTATGTCAAAAGAAGATAGTAAATTTAATGAAAAGAAGATAACTTCAAGAGAAGAGAACTTCTCTAAGTGGTATCTGGATATTATTAAAGTAGCCGAATTAGTAGAACACGGCCCTATTAAGGGGACTATGATTATTAAACCTTACGGCTATGCTATGTGGGAAAATATTCAAGCAGAATTAGATAGGAGAATAAAGGAGACAGGTGTAAAGAATGCATATTTCCCTCTCTTTATCCCTAATGAGTTTTTACAAAGAGAAGCAAGTCATATAGAAGGATTCTCACCAGAAGTTGTAGTAGTTACTCACGCAGGAGGTGAAGAGTTAAAAGATCCTTTTGTAGTCAGACCTACCTCAGAAACAATTATTTATGATTCTTACTCTAGATGGATTACATCGTACAAGGACTTGCCTGTTTTAATAAATCAGTGGGCAAATGTTGTAAGGTGGGAGATTAGACCTAGATTGTTTTTGAGAAGTACAGAATTTCTTTGGCAGGAGGGACATACAGCACATAGAAATGCAGAGGAAGCAGATGAAAGAGCAAAAATGATGTTAAATGTTTACAAAGATTTTGCAGAGGAATTTCTTGCTATTCCAATGATGTATGGTAGAAAAACAGATTCTGAGAGGTTTGCAGGGGCAGATATAACATATACAACCGAGCCTATGATGCAAGATGGTAAGGCCCTTCAGTTTGCTACTTCACATAACTTGGGTGACAAATTTGCAAAGGCGTTCAATATTAAGTTTGTAGATGAGAAGGGTGAGAGTCAGTACTGTTTCCAAACTAGTTGGGGATTGAGTACACGAAGTCTTGGGGCTTTGGTAATGACACATAGTGATGATAGTGGCTTAGTTTTACCTCCTAAGGTAGCTCCCATACAAGTTATTATTATTCCTGTCTGGCCTAAGGAGGAGGATAAAGAAACTGTAAATAAAGATGTTGAGAAATTAAAAGACGATCTCTTGAGAGATTTTAGAGTTGAGGTTGATTACGAAGATACAAGGGTTGGGGAGAAGTTCTACAAGTGGGAGAAGAAAGGAGTGCCATTAAGAGTGGAAATAGGGCCTAGAGATATTTCTAATGGTACTGTTTTGTTAGCAAGGAGAGATACAGGAGAAAAATTGGAGGTTAAGATAACTGAGCTTAGAGAGAAGGTAAAATTATTGCTGGAGGGAATACAAAATTCCCTTTTGGAGAAAGCTAGGAAAAGGATGGAGGAGAATACGGTAGAGGTTAAAAATTATGATGAATTTAAGAAAGCTATAGATGAGAAGAAATTTGTTTTAGCATTCTGGGATGGTAGTGCAGAAGATGAAGAACAAATTAAAAATGAAACTGGAGCTACTGCTAGGTGTTTTGTAACAGGTAGGGATTCTGAAAGAGGTGAGTGTTTTCTTACAAAGAAGCAAGATGGTAAGTTAGTTCTGTTTGCTAAATCATACTAATCACACATTGAGTAAAGAAAAAGGGGAGGATTACTCCTCCCCTTCGATTACCTATTACAATTCCTATTGAATTGGAGAGACTTCTGTTTTCTCTGATGGTAATTCTTCACAGGCCTGTGAGTCGTTATCACCATCTAATCTGTTTACATCTTTGTTTGGGCCACCTGCCTTTACAAAGAATCTCTGAGCTTGTTCCTGATGTTGGAAGTCTGCACAATTATATTCATCTGTGTATTTTCCTTTTGTTTTGTCTGTTGTTACATCTCCATTGATATCTCTCATAACCTTAGCATCTTTCCAAGACTCTCCTTGAAGAAGTTTTCCTAAATCCCAGTCATTGTTTGTGGATTCTAGTCCTAGTGCTGCCATTAGTATTACTAGACCACCTCCAAGTATATACTTAAATATATTCTTTGATTTTTCACTACCTTCAGATAGTGGTTTAAACTTTGGTATTTCCATATCTAATATTTTTAATTAAATTTAATTCTTTGTAATGCTAAATGGGAACACAGTAATAGTGTATGGTAGTACGGAGTATAGTAGCCATAGCACTAAGAGAATTAAAAGTACAATTAGTACTATTCGTACCCACTTCTTGTTCAAGATTTTGCTTTCTTGATCAAGGAAAGTCTTTTTCTCTTCTTCCATATTTGATGAAAAGTATAATTATATTATTACAAATATGATTGCAGTATTCAGATAGAAAGTCAATGATGAATACTTTAGTCTGACTAGTAATATCGGCTATTTAACAGATGGTATGTGTACAGTAGTAACAGGAGAAGTGTAGCTAGAAGATATCATAGTTGTGTGTAGTATTTGAAATGTTTGTTTTTGTATATTTTTTCCTTGATGATTGTGTAAAGGAGTACTATTGAGTAGTTTACATATATTTGCTACCTGTTTTGTAGGAGTTGATAGAGGGAGAGAGTTATAGTACTCGGTAGGTCCGAATATACAGCAGATGAGATATAATTGAGTATGAAGTACTATTATAGTTTTTTCGAGTCTCCAGTTGGTAAGATTACTATGATTAGTGATGGAAAGTATTTGAGGAAATTGTATATTGGAAATGGTGAGTGTGTTGAGGGTGTAAGAGATTCTAAGAATATTCTGCTTAGAGAGGTTAAGAAGCAGTTGGAGGAGTATTTTGATAGTAAGAGAAAAGTTTTTTCTGTTCCTTTATTCTTTGAAGGGACTGAATTTCAGAAGAGTGTATGGAAGGAATTATGTGAAATTCCTTATGGTAAAGTAGTTAGTTACAAAGATATTGCTAAGAATATTAGAAATTCGAAAGCTGTTAGGGCAGTTGGCAGTGCTAATGGTAAGAATAATATTGCTATTATTGTTCCTTGTCATAGAGTTATTAGCAGTGATGGTAGTATTGGTGGGTATGCAGGGGGAGTTGATATTAAAAGGGCTTTGTTGAAGTTAGAGGGAGTGGATCTATTTTAGTATCTAATAAGCCCCTCTAAAAGCCCTTTGATTTCTAATTGTTTTGGATATATTGGTTTGTATTTTGTATTTCTTGGTTCTAACCAGATTTTTCCCTTCTGATTTCTAAAAACTTTAAGAGTAGCTCCATCTTCTGTAATTGCAACAACTACGTCATTATCTTTTGCAGAGTACTGTTGTCTAATAATGACGATGTCTTCATCAAGGACTCCCATATCTATCATACTGTCTCCACTTACTTTTAGAGCAAAGTACTGCAAAGCAGGGTTAAGCTTTATAGCTGTTGGGACTTCAATAAATTCTTGCTCTTCAATTGGATCTATTGGGTTGCCGGCTGCGATTATTCCCACCAATGGAATTTGTGAGAAATTCTTTCTTAATGATAACCCTCTTTCTTTTCCATCTTCCTTGTCAAGATAGCCTTTATTCTTTAAAGTCTCGACATAGTACTGAGCAGTACTTAAGGATGTTTGTTCCCCTTCGCCTTCTATCATTTCTGAGATATCTTTTAGCGTAGGAGAAAATCCGTTATCAGAGATATATGATTGTATTGATTCTAAAAGCTTTTTTTGCTTGGGAGTTAGTGGTTTGACAGTTTTCATATTTTTTTGTATAGTATATTTACTATAGATTTACGATAACCTTACTATATTGTAATTATACCGTAAAGTTGTAGGAAAATCAATTTAAATTTTTTACTTTTAAAAATATGTCAGGAAAAGATGTTTTTGTAGTTATAAGAGATAATAACTGGGGAGTTATTAGTGCAGGTGCTCAGAGAGCATCAAAAATTTTTAATACTCAAAAAGAGGCCATCGATTATGGAAGGAATATAGCTAAAGGGAGAAAATCAGAGTTAGTAATACAGGGAGGAACTGGGAAATTTCGGGATAAAGATAGTTATGGAAATGACCCTATAGATATTAAGGATAGAAAATTTTAAAGCTATTTATGAATATTAAAGAGCAAGATAAAGGGTATAGAGAGATGTTGGAACGATATATAGATGCGGGGAAAACATCTATTGAGTATCAATCAGATAGTTTTAATTCTATGGATTCTAAATCACAAATTTATATAGGATTATTGTCTGTTCTAGCAGTTTTCCTGATAGATAGAAAACCTGTTTTTGAAGACACTCACTTATCCTTATAAAAGTTGGTTTTTGTAATATTTATAACTCTTGTCATTTTAAATATCATTCTCTTTTTTGTTGTAATATTTTCTAAGAAATTCTCTTATGGAAGAAGTATTGCAGACATTAGGAAAC
>CAZCCQ010000036.1:0-6193 GCA_964497595.1 uncultured Candidatus Saccharibacteria bacterium
TAAATTGTACATAACTACTTGTCGACATTGTGCAACATAGGCAGTTCTTCTATTTCCTTTTATTTCAGATGGCTTTACATCAAATGTCTCTGCAACAGCAGTTATTACTTTTGCAGGTGTCATCTTTTTTCTTTTGTAATCAATATCAATTTGTAACATTTTTGCAATATCCTCTCTTGTTGGTTTTAGGCCAAGTTTGAAAAGAGATATTACTTTTGTGACGGCTCCTTCTAATTCTCGAATATTCTTTTCCTTATTCTTTGCAATCATTTCTATGTATTCATTAGGAATACTTGCATTTCTGTTCTCTAGCATTTGTTGAAGAATTGCGATTCTCGTTTCATAATCGGGTGCTTGTATATCCGCAACCATTCCTCCCTCAAATCGTGTTCTTAATCTATCTGTAATATTTTTTATTTCTTTTGGGGGTCTGTCTGAAGCCAATACAATTTGTTTATTTAATTGGTAGAGTGCGTTAAATGTGTGGAAGAATTCCTCTTGTGTTCTTGGGTATTTCTCTACAAATTGGACATCATCAATAATTAAAAGGTCAACAGTTCTGTATTTCATTCTAAATTCTTCGTTTCTTCTTGTTTTAATAGCAGCAACCATTTCATTAAGAAACTGCTCTATGGATGTGTAGACAACCTTCTTTTTAGAATCATTTTTTAATATTTCATTCCCTATTGCTTGCATCAGGTGAGTTTTGCCAAGACCAGTATCTCCATAGAAAAAGACTGGATTGTAAAGAGTTCCTAGGTCTCGAACAATAGCTTGTGCTACCGCCTCTGCGAGTTCATTGCTTTTTCCAACTATGAAATTAGAAAAGAGATACTTTGGATTTAATTGAGATTCTGCTAACTTTCTATCCCACTCATCTTTCTCTTTCTCTGCAGAAGTAAACAAATCCCCCATTCCGTTACTGGTAAGATCGTGATATTCGTACTTGTTTCTCTTTGTTTGAGTAGGTTCTTTTCTTAGATTTATCTCAATATCAAAATTGTATCCACTAGCTTTCTTGAGTGCCTGTTTAACGGAGGCCTTGTAATCTTTTAATATTTTTTCCCTCTTGTACATAGTATCGCAAGAGATTTGTACTACCCCATTGTTAATATCCTCGATATATGACTCACTAAAAAGACTCGCAAAGATCCTGTTTCCCAGCATCATTTTCAAATGCTCCTTTGCGACTTTCCAAACCTCCTCTTGGTTTAAGTCCGTCTTGTCCTTCTGTATATTTTTGAAGTAGCCTGTAAAGTCTGCTTTATTCATAGCAAAATATCAAAATATTAAAAGACAGTTTGTTTGGAGGGCAGTCAATGGTCGATTGGGACTTTTCTTCATTATATTGATTTTTGTAAAAATGTGGATAGCTTCTTTTACGCTTTGTAGAAATGTTGTAATGAAAAGATTTTGAGAGTTTTCAAGGAACATCTAATAATTTTAGAGAAATTCTGAGAATATTTGCTAAATACTTTTCCTTACTATATAATCCACTTGAATTCAGATTTTTAGAGACAACAATGAAAAGAACATATCAACCAAAGAATATGAGAAGAATAAAAAAGCTTGGTTTCAGAGCTAGAAGTGCCAGTGCTGGTGGAAGGAAAGTGTTGAAGAGAAGAAGAGCAAAAGGAAGAAAAGAGCTGTCCGTTACCAAAGAGTACAAGCTTTTAAGGAAAAATCATAGAAAAGATATTAGATAGTAAATATGCTACCTAGAAAATATAGACTGCCTGCAAAAGATTTTCAGTATTTGTATCATAAGGGTTTTAAGATAAGAGGGAAATATGGAATGCTGATCTCTAAAGAGAATTCAATATCTTTCCCTCTCTTTGGTTTTGTAGTTAGTAAGAAAATTGGTGATGCTGTAAGAAGACATAGGATGACAAGGCTCTTGAGAGTAATTTCTATGCAGTTAGTAAAAGAGTTATCTCTAGAGAATGTAGGCAGAAGTTTTCAGTATATCGCATTTGAGTTTTGTGATGATTTTAATTTACTAAAAGACGAGTTTCAGAGTCAAATGAAAGAATCATTAAAGAATGAAAAGACTTTTACTTCAGATAATTAGACTCTATCAAAAGACACTATCTCTTGATTACGGATTTCTGGGAAAAGTTTTCCCCAATTTAAGATATTGTAGATTCAAGCCCACTTGTTCGGAGTATTCCTACCAAGCAATTGAAAAGTACGGCGTAATTAAAGGTGGGTTTCTTGTGCTCAAAAGAGTTTTGCGATGTCATCCTTGGGGGAAGGGCTGTAAATATGAGCCTGTTCCTTAATTGGAATTTATGATATATTCGCAAAGATTACTTTAATTTGGTATTGAGATTTAATGTTTGTATCTCTTTGGAATAATATTTTCTACTACCCATCTCTTAATCTCGTCTTAGTTCTCTACAATCTTCTTTGGAATAATTTGGGCTTAGCAATTATTGTAATTGCCATTATCTTCAGGCTTCTTCTTATTCCTTTAGTAAGAAGACAAACAGAGATGACAAGGAAAATGTCTTCTCTAAAACCTCAATTAGATGCTTTGAAGAAAAAGTATGCAAACAACAACGAGAAGCTTTCTCAGGAGCAAATTAAACTCTACAAGAATGTTGGATACAATCCTTTGGGTTGTTTAGTCACTTTTGTCCCTCAACTTTTAGTCCTCTCTGTCTTGATCTACGTCATACGAAATGTAACCGCAGGAAACCTACAAGGTATTTATCCGTTTGTAGAAAACTGGATCGCGAATGGCTCAGATCTTGTCATTAACACGAAATTCTTAGTTTGGGATTTAGTAAAATCATACTCTCAGATCTCTGCAGAGTTTGGTAGATTTGCAACTCTTTCTATGCTTTATCTTTTACTTAGCTTCTTAGTTGGTATCTCACAGTATTTTACTACACGATTTACACAAATGATGCAGGAACCAATAACTCCTGTGCCCACTACAAAGAAAGGAAAGAAAAATACCGCAGATATAATGTCTCCAGAAGAAATTCAAAAGAAGATGAATAACTCTTTTATGATGATTCTTCCAATCTCCACCGTCTTTATTGCGATTAGTGCTCCATCGGCATTGAGTCTTTACTGGATAGTACAGTCAGTTATGTTAATCGTTCAATATTTAATATTGGACTGGGATAAAAGTAAAAAGGGTGTTCAAAACCTCGTTGATATTTTGCACGACAAAGAGAAGAAAGAGAAAAAGTAGTCTGCCTTTCTAACCTAGAAATAATTTATTAACCTTATCTTATGAAAGATAAAGAAATACTTAAAATAGTGGAAGAGGAAGTAAAAAATTTCTGCTCTCTTTTGGGAGTTGACTGCGAGAGAAGTGTCGCAATAGAGGACGGTGAGGAGGATATCAAATATGTAAAGGTAGCATTTGAAGGAGAGGAATTGGGGTATATGATAGGTAGTCGAGGAAGACATCTAGACTCTCTCCAATTTATTCTTCAAGTTTTGCTTGGAAGGAAATTAAGCGAAGATGTTAACTTTAGGGTTTTCGTTGATGTCGGAGGTTACAGAAAAGAGAGGGATGACAAAATAATTGAGATGGCTTTGGAAAAAGCAGATAATGCAAGAATTTTAGGACAGGCCATTGAATTGCCTCCAATGAAGCCTTCTGACAGGCGAATTGTCCACTTGTCACTAATGAAATTTAAGGATATTTCTACCGAGAGCGAAGGCGAGGGTATGGACAGGCATATAGTTATTAAGCCTGTATAACAAAGAGGTGTGATGATAGAATGAAGTATGCTCAAAGGAATTCTAGTTAAAAAAGATATCCCTTTCTATGTTCTCCTTCTCTTGCTATTTTTGATGCTCACACCTTTGTTCTTCGAATCGATAGGAAGATGCCTCATACTCCTTTTGCTTCTTTTGATATTTCTTCTTTTCTACCTATTTACAAAAGACATCCTCTATTCTTTTCTTGTTTTCCTCCTTTTGAGTCTTCCCTTTAACATCACATATCAAATACCACAAATATTTTTGGAGAAACTTAACTTCCTCTACTCCTCTTCGTATGTTAATGGGATTCTTGTTAATTACCTTGTCCCTACTCTCTCTATTTTAGATATGGGGGTGGTGATATTTCTTCTCAATTTCCTCTTGATGGGAAAGATACCAACTATTCAAAAAGTTTTTCTTAAATACAAATTAGCCATTTTTCTTTTCTCGATTGCTCTTCTTTTACAAAATATATTCTTACATAACATCCTTGTTCTTCTTACCTCCTTTAGGTTTCTTCTCTATCTTGTTACTTTCTTAGTTGTAATAGAGAAACTAAAAGATAGTAATATTTTCAAAATACAGAAAAAGTCGTTCACTTTGTCTCTATTACTTTTCTTCTCCGTTTTAGTTCAAGGCATAATTGGGCTTTTACAATTTAAAGGTGGTGTCTCGTTGGGACTAAGGTTCTTGGGAGAATCTCAGGTTGTCGCTGGTATGATAGGGACAAGCTTTGTTACTTTAGATGGAGAGATTTTCTTAAGAATGTACGGCACATTTCCTCACCCCAACCTTTTGGCAGGTTTCTTTCTTCTTTCTTTTTTCATATCAATTCTTCTTTTAAGGAATTTCGAAGGGAAGTGGAAAGCTTTCTCTCTTCTCACAATACTGCTAATAACAGTATTTGTTCCCTTTACATTTTCTAGGATAGCAATATTTCTTTTTGGAATAAGTTTGTTTGTATTTCTAATTCAATTTCTTCTCCCTCGAGTCAAAAAATCTTTCCTTTCCTTTTCCCCCATTTACCTACTTTACAGGTTTACAGATATTTTAAGAGATGGAAATGAGAGTTTAAGAGATCGTACGAATCTTGCGAAATCTAGCTTTGCTATAATTAAAGAGAATTTTTGGACAGGAACAGGATTGGGAAATTTTGTAGGGGAAATGGGAGAGAGTATTCCTAGAACAGGGAAAGGAATACTGTTGCTTCAGCCAGTACACAATATTTTTCTTCTTCTCTTTTCAGAATTAGGTGTTTTTACTTTCCTTTCTCTCGGTTACCTTCTCTTTGAAATTATGCGAAAAAACATTAAAAGGATTACTGTATATGGATTACTTGTAATCTTCTCATTAGGAATAATAGGCTCCTTTGATCACTATTTAGTATCTCTTCCTCAAGGCTTAATGATGTTTTGGCTTTTTATTTTTCTCCTTCTCTCAGAATCAAAATACCTGAATAAGGATAAACAGTAGGTATATCAGTAGCATTACAACTCCCTCTTTCCTAGTTATATAGTACTTCTTCCCAGATATTGCTAGTATCATAAATACAAAAATTCCAAGGAGTAGACAAAGGACTGATGGTAAAAATCCAGTAAAGTCTAAGGTGTTGAAGAAAGATCCTAAACCTGGGATTAGAAGGATATTAATCAAAGTTGCTCCCAATATATTCCCCAAGCTAAGTTGCAAATTTCCTTTTTTAATTACCTCCAGAGAAGTTATTAACTCAGGAGCAGTAATACCTATCCCTACAATGAAATATCCAATAGTAGTATCTGCGATATGATACTGTTGTGCAAAAGTAAGGAAGTTTTCTGTAGAGAATTTCCCTGCAAGTATTAGCATAACAAAGGACAACAAGAACAGGAACGAATGAAACTCTCTATCTTCTTTGATGATGATTGGAGGGTTATTTTCTTTTACAAAGAAGATTATTGCAAGAAAGGCGGATACTGATATGACTCCCGCAATCCAGCTGAATTGAAATTTGAAGAGGAGTATTAGAGCCACTAAGAGTACTCCTGCTAAAAAGGTTATGGGAATATTCTTCTTAATATCAGCTTTGTACAACCTGTATTTAGTGAAGAAACTTAGTGCTCCTATTAACAGTGTTATATTTACCATTGCACTACCAATAAAAGTGGAGATTGCAAAGGATGAGTCTCCATCTATTACTGCAAAAGTACTGATTGTTAAATCTGGCAGGGCTGTTCCTATGGAAATTATCGTAAAGCCTATTAGGAAGCCACTAATTTTGATTTTCTTCGCAATAGCTAATGATTGATCTATAAATACATCAGCTGCTTTTAGTAAAACAAGAAGACCTGCTAGGGCGATAAATAAATGTAGCATAGTAATATAGTACACCTAGAGTAGGAATATTTCTATTACTTCGTCTTGATAGAATGTGAGTACGGAGAGAGTGGGATTCGAACCCACGGTATGATTTCTCATACGAACGCTCTCC
>CAZCCQ010000037.1:0-6099 GCA_964497595.1 uncultured Candidatus Saccharibacteria bacterium
AGTTGCCATAACATCACTTAGCAAACCTGTATTTCCACTAGATTTCTCAATTTCATCTAAAAGAATAACTGGGTTCATAGTTCCACATCGTATCAGTGCTTTAACAATCTGTCCCGGCTCTCCATCAATAGAGTACCTTGGAGTTCCTCTAATAGTCCTAATATCACCAATCGCACCTAATGATACCCTTGCAAACTTTCTATTCATCGAAGTCGCTATGGACTTTGCGATAGATGTCTTACCAACACCTTGCAAACCAACAAAGAGAAAGACAGGTGCATTTAAGGAAGATCCTCTGTTTACTGCTACACTATCTCTCTGGACCATACCTGTGTTATCTGAAAGTACCTGAGTTGGGATATTACTACTTCTTCCCAACTGTAATTGCATACTAGCCAAGTAATCTAGTATCAAATCTTTTATGGATTCCATCCCGTAGTGAGACTCATCCATTATTTTCTTCGCATTACTAATATCTAAATTATCCTCTGACAACTTCCCCCAAGGAATCCTAGTAATCCAATCAATATATTTATTTACATTCTCAAACTCACTACTGTACCCTCCCATCCTGAACATTCTTTTTAATCTCTGCACAGACCTCATACTGTCCTCCTTCAAGGTTTCTGGGATATTAGATGAAATCAGCTTATTTTCAAGCTGAATTACTTCATTTACATTTTCATCAACGCTAGATGAAAAGTTGTTATTTGGGGCAGTATATTCCATATCTGTATTTAGTGTATATTTTGTCTAGCAGTAAGTCAAACAAACTTTGACATAGCCTCTGTAGCGTGATAATCTAGATTGATAATATTAACTGCCTTAGATTATGAAATACTCTTCGTTTCTTCTTGCGATACTGTTCTTAGTAATATCTCCATTTGTAATTTACGCATCTAGCATCACATTACAGGAGGATGGAACCACAACAAAAAGTGTTTCCGTAGATATCAACTCAGCAAGTGAAAGCGTTAGCGATATTAAGGTAGTAATTCAGGCAAGCGAAGAAGTAACTGTAGGAAAAATTACAAATACTTCAATATCCTGTGATACTTTTAAGGATAGCAGTAGTAATAATATAATAGAGCTTACTTGTACTAGAGCAACTCCTACTGCTGTAAATGGTGCATTAGCTCAGATAGAATTTACTACAAGTTCTGATACATATTCATTTACTGTAGATAAAGAGAAAACAACAGTTGGAGATGCTGCGCCTACAAATGTATTCAATATCGAGAAGAAGATAACAGAAACTACTACACCACCGACAACAACTACTACACCTGCAAATACAACCACACAAACAACTACTAAGGCCACAACAGAGAAGTCTTCGTCCTTTATGGACTATCTTCCATATGTCTTAATTGCTGGTGCAGGGATATTACTAATTAGCATCATAGGAATATTACTAACAAGAAAGAAAGATTCTGAGAGTACTCCTCCTGCAGCTACGACAGCCACAGATAGTACTCCTGCAACACCACCTGTCACACCTGTTAACTTCGATAATATTCCTCAGAACCTACAAAATGAGACACAAACTGACAATATGAATGCTCCTCAACAAACTTTAGCAGATATAGTGAATAGCAATCCTCCACAAGAGGTTTCTACACCTACAAATGAAGAAAAAGATTTACAAGATCTACTAAACAGAGAAAACCCAGCAGGGATTACTCCTACTGAGCCAACTCCTGTTCCACCAACTATACCTGAGAGTACTCCTACAGAAATAGTAGAACCAATACAAGAAGTATATACAGCACCCGTTACAGCAAGTAATCTACCAAACATAGGTTCAAGCTCTCCTACTGAAAGTACTACTCCTGTGACTCCGAGTATTGGTAATACGCCAGAGGCACAGCCAGTCATTCAAGATTTCCCTACAGAACCGGCACCCACACCTACGGATACAGCAGTTACAAGTGAGGTAGATTTACAAAATGCAGTCAATGAACAACTTAACTCTATGCCACAAGAAAACTTAAGTGCAGACAGTACCCCTGTAGAACCTACAGGACAAGGACCAGTAACTAACGAAGAAACTATCTCTCCTACACCACCGCAAATGTAGAGAGATACTATTTAAAATTCTTCCATATCTGACTACCTTTTACTTTTTTGTCGCCGAAATACTTACTATTGAGACCTTTGCTCCCATACGGCTTCTCACACTCCTCATCTAATTCTTCAAATGCTATCTGTGCAATCTTCATCCCCTCATAGATCTTAATCGGTAGAGAAGAGAAGTTAATAAGCTCAAGAGTAAGTCTCAATTTATTCCCTGGATCCAAAAACCCTGCTGTGGCGTGTATCAACAACCCTATTCTTGCCAAAGAACTTTTACCCTCTAATCTACCAACGTGCTTGTTATCAACACCAACTATCTCTTTTACATTAGCCAAAACTAATTCATTTGGATGTATTATGAAAAATCCGTTCTCCTCTATCTCAACCTCTCTCATTAAATCTTCTGTCTTTTGCTTCACATCAAGAACCCCTACTCGTTCTTTATTGAATACTAGAAAATATTTATCTAAATGTAAATCATAAGATGCCGGTTGTAGGAATTCCTCTGAAAATGGCTCTATTGATATTTTATTCTCATTAAGTCGTTTTTTGATACTTCTATCTGCAAGAATCATATGTCTGTGAAATAATTTTATATACTTGTTCTGTTTTTGTAGCAAGTTAGAAGATTGTGCATCAAACAAGCAATCGTCATCGGACCTACTCCACCTGGAACTGGAGTTATATATGAAGGAATTCCTCTTACACTTTCCGTATCCACATCCCCTACTAATTTACCTGTTTGCGGATCTTTACTAGAACCCACATCTATTAAAACACAGTCTTTTTTAAGAAAGTCTCCCTTAATCAAGTGTGGTTTACCAGTAGCAGAAACTAAAATATCTGCATCTTTAGTAATACTTTTTACATCTATTGTATACTCATTACATAGTGTGACAGTTGCATTCTTCTCAAGCATTAAAGCAGACAGTGGCTTACCCACAATATTACTAGCACCAAGTATTACTACATTCTTACCAAATATTTTAATCCTATATGCAGAAAGTAATTCCATAATACCAAGTGCTGTAGCTGGAGCTATCGAAGAAGGATCTTTCTGAAATAGTTTCCCTAAATTAGTAGGAGTAAGACCATCAACATCTTTGCGTGGATTTATAGCCTCTAGTACTAAGTTCACATTTATATGCGAAGGAAGAGGGAGTTGAATCATAAATCCGTCTACCTCAACATCTTTGTTCAAAGAGTCTACAAGATCTATCAATGCCATAGTATTGATATTTTCAGATAGATGATGAGTCTTCCCTAATATCCCAACTTCTCTTGCCGTTTTCTCTTTCATACCTACATATTTAACGCTACCGAAATCCTCACCAACCAAAATCATATCCAATCTGGGAGCTCGTAAACCTTCCCTCTTTAGATTGTTAATCTCTTTAGAGATATCTTCTAATATCTCCTGAGATATTTCTTTTCCATCAAGTAGCTCCATAGATAAAAATACTTAAAATATTTATGTTTTCCCCTGCAACATATACTCAGAGTAAAGCTTCCCTTTCTTTGCAATCAACTCATCCCAACTCCCTTCCTCAACTATCCTCCCTTTCTCAAAATAATAGATTCTATCAAACCTATTTAAGAAACTTATACTTCTTGTAATATATATAATTGAGTCATCTTTCTCAAGAAATCCGAACATCTCTGAAAGAATTTCCTCCGCTGAAATATCATCTATATATGTAAAAGGTTCATCCATAATATATATCTGTTTGTTTCGGTAAAGCATTCTTGCAATAGCAAGTCTTTGCCAATAACCTGGAGAGAGATCTTTTCCCGAGGGAAAAGTTTTACCAAGTATACTGCTGTCATCAATATTCACAATTTTCTTTATCTTCTCAATACCCGATATCTTTAAGACTTTGTCGTAAAGCTCCGTATTTACATTCTTTCTCTGTCCTGAGATAACGATATTCTCTTTCAAGCTAAAGTTGTAGTTAATAAAATCTTGCAATACTACACTAAGCTTTTTCTTTAATTCCCCCCTATCCAACTCCTTTGTTTGAATACCATCTAAAAGATACTCCCCTTCAGTCACACCGTACAAACCTGTCAAAATTTTAACTGTAGTACTCTTCCCTGATCCATCTCCTCCAAAGAAAGCAACCTTCTCACCTGGTCTTACAGATATATTTAAATTCTTTAATACAACTGTATCTAGATCATCAGGATAGGAGAAGCTCAAATTCTTGAATTCCAATAACGGGGTTTTCTTAGATAGCTTAAAAGTACCGTGATACACATCACCAAATCCATCATACTCTATCAGATCAAAAAACTTTGAGATATATCCAAGATTTATAGATATCAATGAAAGGGAATTAGCTATTGCATAGATACTTGTATATGCAACATCTACATAATCATACAAAGCCTTAAATGTACCAAAGGACAATCTCTTTGCTACAGATACTGCTAAAACATAAAAAATATATCCAAACTTTAGTAACTGCCCCAAAATACTTGTTGTTGTTTTACTCTTGTAAAACAACTTCTGCTTCTTAAAAAATCCAGCTAAATATTCATCATATTCACCCTTGTACCTTCTCTTCAAATATGAATATACATTGTTAACTCGCAATTCCAAGAAACTCGCAACTGTTAGAGCAATATTTTGCACATAGGCAAGAAATCGTAGTTTCCCTATCTCATTATCCTGATACTCTCGAATTCCCTTTCGTCTAATATGCACTACGACAACCTCTGGCAGAACAAAGAGGAGGAGATAGAAAGCAGAAAGTCCCATTGTTTGGAATATGATTAGAAAAGCACTAATCAATCGAATAGTACTACTCAAAACTATTGAGAAGTTATCGTATACCTCAATTATTCTTGCAATTGAAAACGCAGGTGCAAATGCCACCATATCCTGAAAATCTTTCTTTTCGACATCCTGCAAATTAGATGAGGAGACTTTTGAAATAATCATCTGCTGAGAATCACTCCAAGTCTTTTCGTAAATAATTACATACAAATACTGTCGAATCTGAGTACAAATCTGCACAATAACCCAAAGAAGAAAAATCAGAACCAAATACTTGAAAGAGTCTGTTGCTAGATATTTAGATACATCAAATCTTGTCCAATTTAATAGTATTTCAGTAGTTGCATCGATAAATCGACCCAAAACTGTAATACCGTATATCTCACCAGCAGTAGAAAGTATGAACAACAAATCTCTCAATATCGCCACAGAAGTATACTTCCCATAGACAAAAGAAAGAACTTTTTTTAATATCGAGAATTTTTCTGAAAACTTCTGTAAAATCATTAGAATATGATATCACGCAAAGAAGGATTATTGAATGAGAAATGAAAAGTTTCTAGAAAATATGATGTATGAATTGTGGGAAAATCACTTCTGTGATGTCCCTAGACAAAACCTCGTAGTAATTAAGTTCGGGAGATATTCAAAAAGACAACTAGGCAGTATTAAACTAGCAAATAAAGAAACAAGAATTAAATCCTTGATGAGAAAGAAGAAGGAAGACTACGAAGCACAAGATAACAAGAGTATTACTGTTATTACAGTATCTAGATATTTCAAAAATGTAATAATCCCTGATTTCATATTAAGAGCTACAATTGCACACGAACTATGCCACTATGCGCACGGCTTTCACTCTCCATTAGAGAAGAAATTTAACAATCCTCACCAAGGGAATATCATAAAAAAAGAGCTAAAGAAAAGAGGCCTTCTAGAAGAACAAGAACTTGCAGACAAGTGGTTAAAAGAATATTGGTTAGATATCATCTCTTCCTAATTCCTTTTTAAGAAGTTCTACTTGCCTAAGAAAAGAGTGATACTCCTTAATAGTGAAATATCCTTTATTTTTAATCCTTTTGAATTCTCGGAGTATACAAAGACTTTTTTCTATAACTGCTTTTCTGTTCATAAATAAAGAATACTATCTCTTTCTTACAAGAAGATTACAAAAACAAGAAATATTATTCTCGGTTTAAGAAATTTACTTCTATTCCGACTTTGTATATAAGAAAATAGAAACT
>CAZCCQ010000038.1:0-5659 GCA_964497595.1 uncultured Candidatus Saccharibacteria bacterium
TACCTTGTCAAAAAGTATCATCGGCAGTTTCAGATAGTTTATATACTATCATATATATTACTTCATTCGTATCTGAGCTTCAACAAGCTTCTCTATGTTACCATCTAATACATATTCAGGATCATTTAACTCTACACCAGTTCTTAAATCCTTAACTAATTTGTATGGATGGAGAATATAATTTCGTATTTGATTTCCCCATCCTGCTATTTTATACTCTCCTTTTATATCAGAGATTTTTTCTAATTTCTCTTCTTTTTTAATTCTCCATAGTTTCCCACGAAGTAAATTCATAGCGCTCTCTCTGTTTTGTGCCTGACTTCTTTGTGATGAGCTACTTACAGTTATATTAGTAGGAATATGTGTAATTTGGACAGCTGAGGATGTCTTGTTTACATTCTGTCCACCAGGACCCCCTGATTTAACAGCCTTAAACAAAATATCTTTCTCTGGAATATCTAAAGTCTTCTCATCTTTTGGCAGTATTGGTAAAACTTCAACTCCTGCAAATGTAGTTTGTCTTAAACCTTGTGCATTGAAAGGAGATATTCGTACAAGTCTGTGAGAGCCGTGTTCTTTTTTTAGCATTCCAAAAGCTAAAGGTTGGTTAATATGGATTGTAACAGTAGATATACCAGTCTCATTCCCTTTTAGCATCTCAGTTATTTCATATTTCCATCCCATCTTGTCAAAGTACATCGTATACATTCTGTAAAGCATCTCTGTCCAGTCATTGGACTCTGTTCCTCCCTGTCCTGAGGAAATTGAAAGAATTGTAGGATATTTGTCATACTCTCCAGAGAGAAATTTCCTTAATGAGAAGCTGTCTAATTCTTTCTTTAACTTCTCATATTCCTCTATGAGTTCATTCTGTTCAGTTTCTTTCTTAATTGAATTGAAAAGTTCCACCAACGACGCTATATCTCTGCTCAATCTCTCAGCAGTCTCGACTTCATCTTTTAAATATGAGATTCTGTCCATAACGATTTTTGCTTTTTCAGAATTACTCCAAAAGTCTGTTTCAAGACTCTTCTGCTCCAAAGAGTAAATCTCTTTTTTTAATTTTTCCAAATCAAGGACCTTTACGGTTTCTTCAATCTCCTTCTGTAAACTTTGAATATCTCTTTTACTTAAATCTTCCATTCCTGTATATTATATTGGACTTGTATTTAGATATCCACTAAACTGAATAATGCTTGATTTTCTAAATTCAAAAAAGCAGAATGGCACACAATCTAATCCTCCAGTGGATCCAGCAACGACACCAGTTTCAAATGGTAAGATTCTTGATATTCACAAATTTGTTACTCTAATTATATTAGATGGCTTTGGTGTCTATCCAGATGCAGAAGGTAATGCTGTTTGGGCAGCTAAGACGCCTTTTCTTGATACTGCCTGGACAAATGGTAGATCTACTCTGATTCACGCTGCAGGTACACACGTTGGTCTCCCTGGGGAAGAGCCGGGTAACTCTGAGGTAGGACACTTAAACTTAGGTGCAGGACAGGTGGTTTATCAAACTTTACCTAGGATAAATGATGCTATTGGGGCACACGAGTTAGACTCGAATCCTGTTATTAAAGAAATGTTTTCCCTGATTAGGAAGAGAAATGGGAATCTTCATCTTACAGGTGTACTAAGTCCTGCAGGTGTTCACGGCCATATTAAACATCTGTTTTCTCTTTTAGACCTATGTGCTGCAAACGGTATTGATCCATATATTCACGTTATGCTAGATGGGAGAGACACATCGCCTAAGGAGGGTTATCTCTATCTAAGCAAATTAAATATGAAGATGAAAGAGCTAGGAATTGGTCAGGTAGCCTCTATGATGGGGCGATTTTACGGAATGGATAGGGATAGTAGATGGGAAAGAACAAAATTAGCGTATGAAGCGATGGTAGGAATATCTCAAGAGACATTTACAGATCCAATAGAGGCTGTTCAAAGAGCATACAATAGTGGTGAAGATGATCAATTCTTTAAACCACGAGTTTGTGTAGATGGTAATGGACAACCCGTTGGTAGAGTTATGAATGGTGATGCTATACTGTTTTGGAACTTCAGGGAGGATCGAGCAAGGCAATTAACAAAAGCATTTGTAGTTAAAGACTTTCCCCATTTTGTTCGTAGAAACTATCCTGAGAATAATTACTTTACTACGATGACTGGTTACGAAGAGAATCTCCCCGCCAATGTTATCTTCCCTCCTTTGAAAATCAAAAAGTCACTAGCAACTTCTCTTTCTGATGTAAACAGAAGGCAGATACATATTTCGGAAACAGAGAAGTATATGCACGTTACATACTTCTTTAATGGTGGTATTGAACAGCCTCATCCTGGTGAGATATTTTTTAATATTCCTTCGCAAAAAGTAGATAACTACGCACTTTATCCTGCGATGAGTACAGAGATAATTAGAGACGAGACTGTTAGAAGAATTCAAGACATTAACAGAAACCCTCTTGATTTTATACTTCTTAACTTTGCAAATCCTGATATGTTGGGACATACAGGGAATTTTAGAGCTACCATAAAAGGGAATGAAATAGTTGATACCTGCGTGGCTGATATTGCAAAAGCCACCTTGGCGGCAGGTGGATGTGTCATAGTAACAGCGGATCACGGGAATTGTGAGACGATGATAAACAGGGTTACAAAAGAGATAGATATTGCTCATACAAATAATCCAGTACCTCTTGTAATATTAACGGATCAAAGTGAGATAGAAGGAAAGAATGGTGTGCCTTTACTTAAAATAGGTACAGGACCTAAAGCTCGTCCTACTGGTCTTCTAGCTGATGTTGCTCCAACGGTTTTAGGATTGTTGGGCGTAGATATCCCTTCTAATATGACAGGTGTAGACTTACGCTCAGTTTTGTAAAAGAGAGAAGAATATCAGTATAATTATTCCAAGTATAATTCTGTAGATACCAAATGTGGTAAGCCATTTACTCTTTCTAAATTTTTTCAGAAGAGTAAGAGTAATGTATCCAAACAGGTAGGTAGAAAGAAATATGACTACCGAGTTAATGATGTTGCTCTGAGTTAATATGGCATTTGCACTAATTGTATCTTTGAAGGTTTTAATCAATACCCAAAGAAAACTACCAAAGAGTATAGGTAATCCTATTAGAAACGAGAATTCTAAAGCTACGTATTTGTTTAACCCAGATAGTACACCAGCAATTGTAGTGATTCCTGATCTGGATGTACCAGGTATTAGCGCAATAATCTGTGAGATACCAACAAAGAGGGATTGTTTCCAAGAAATACTCTCTAAAGCTTCATCAGTATCTTCGATGTTTACCTCCTCTCGCTTCTCCATACTTTCTAAAACTATCATAACAACGCCCCATACTATCAATGAGACAGCAATAACCCACTCCGCTCTTAACTTCTCTGCTATCAAATCTTCAAACAGTAATCCAACCAATCCTGCGGGTATGCTTGAGAGAATAATTTTCAAAAGGAAAGTAATCTTTTTTTTAGAAAAAAACTTAGTAAATATTTTCTTCCAAAAGAATATTAAAATGGCAATGGTGGTTCCTAAATGAAAAGATATGAGAAGAACAGATGACATATCAATAGTGAGTACTTTTCCCAAGAGCAAAATATGAGCTGTGCTTGACACAGGGAGTAATTCCGTGACTCCTTGTACGACTCCTACTAGAAATAACTTTAAAGTTTCCATATATTCTGCTATTCTGAACTATATACATTATGATAATATTAGGCAAGATGTACAGCAAGGATATCGTAAAACTTACACTCTCATTACTTCTTTTCTGCTTTTTTTTCTTGTCTCCAGTAAATGCTGCTACGCCATCTTTCACTTTTTATCCAGCAGGAGGTATTGTTAGAGATTCTTCTAAAGGTTTTACAGTAGATGTTCTAATAGATAGTGGTGGGGAAGAAGTGGCTTCAGCTAAATTTACCGTACTGTTTGATCCGTCTGTTTTGAGATTAACTAAGGTTGAAAAGAACAGCACTCTTTTTGTACAATGGCCGGAAGATGAGAGTTCTGTAGATAATGATAATGGAGTTGCTTTGCTATCAGGTTTTACTCAGAGTGGCACAGGGGATGCGTATGTTACAGATTCTACAGCTGACGTTATGGCTAGGCTAACATTTCAGGTATTAAGCGCAACAACAACAACTCTAGACTGGGAGTATGGAGGAAGTAACGGAGTATTTGATACACAGATACTTAAAGATGGTAGCCCTCCAGTTAATATCTTAACGGTAAAGCCTGCTGTGGCTACTTTCCAAATGGGTAAAGGCTTAGATACTAGCAAAGTTAATACTGCAGTATTTGATGGTAAATATCTTTTTTTTGGAGGTATAGTGCTTCTTCTTTTCGGAGGATTTATGGTATTTAGTAGACCTAGTATGTATCGCAAAAAGAGAGGTACGATAGTTGTATATGATGGAGAATAATCAATACAAAGTAGCACTGGTTACTGAGTCTTTGTACAAGATGGCAGGAGCAGCCAAAGTTTTAGAGTGTTTTGCAGAGATATTCCCTCAAGCAGATATTTTTGCTCTGTTTTCTACTAAAGGAGACAGGAGGGGAAAAATGCTTTCTAAAACCTTACTCTCTCACAAAATCTATACATCGAAATTAAATAGATATCCCTTAATAGAGAAATGGTACAGATATACTATTCACAAGTGGCCCAATCATATAGAGATGTTTAATTTATCAGAATATGACTTAGTTATATCCTCTTCATCTTCTGTGGCGCACGGAGTTCTTACAGGCATAGACACAAAACACATAGCATATATTCATTCTCCTATGAGATATATATGGGATATGCAAAAGAGCTATTTTGGGAAAAAGAATGGTAAGAGTAATTACTTTTTCCCTGTAAGAGTTATTAGTTCTTTAGTTTCAAATTATTTAAGAATATGGGATATTTCGGCTTCAATGAGAGCTGATCTTTTGATTGCTAATTCTAAATTTGTTAACGAGAGAATGAAGAAGTACTGGAAAAGAGAAGCTAACGCTATAATATATCCTCCAGTTAATAAATATAGAGGGAGGATTGAAAAAGAAAGAGAAAATTATTTTGTTGCAGGAGCTCCATATGAGGCTAATAAAGGAGGAGAATTTCTTTTAGAAACTGCTAGTAAAATAGGGTATCCATTAAAAATAATAGGTTGTGGATCTTTGATGAGAAAGTTACAAAAAAAGTACTCTTCCTGCAAAAATATCGAATTTTTAGGGTGGGTAGATGAGGATAAAAAATACAAAATTCTTTCTAAAGCAAGAGGGTATATGATAGTCGGAATTGAAGACTTTGGCATATTTCCTGTAGAGGCAATGAGCTGTGGCACTCCAGTTTTAGCATATGGAGTAGGAGGGGCTTTAGAAAGTATTAAAGAGGGAGTAAATGGGATGTTCTTTTACGAAAATTCTATAGAATCATTTGAAGAAGCCTATGAAAAATTTTTACAAAAGAAATGGGATTATGAGGAAATTAGCAAAAGTATTGAATGTATGAATAGTAAGGAAGATTTTAAGGAGAAGTTCAAAAAGTTTTTGGTTGATAATGGTGTCCATATTTGATATTATTCCCTTGTACTTACGAGACATAATATGCCGAGATAGCTCAGTTGGTAGAGCATCTGTCTGAAGAACAGAGGGTCCCCA
>CAZCCQ010000039.1:0-5397 GCA_964497595.1 uncultured Candidatus Saccharibacteria bacterium
CAACAATTCGAAGAATTCAATATCTTGAAGGATTCTTGAAGAACGGAATTAACCCAAGTTGGATGATTCTAAAGAACCTTCCAGTACTACCACCAGAGTTAAGACCTATCATCCCTCTATCAGGAGGTAAATTTGCGACTTCAGATCTAAATGACCTTTACAGAAGAATAATTAACAGAAACAACAGATTAAAAAGATTGATTGAAATTGGAGCTCCTGATGTCATCTTGAGAAATGAGAAAAGAATGTTACAAGAATCGGTGGACGCTTTGATAGACAACTCTCACAGACCATCGAAACCAATGATGAACAGTAAGAGATTACCATATCAGTCCTTAACAGACGATTTGAGAGGAAAGAAAGGAATATTCAGAAAGAATCTTTTAGGTAAGAGAGTGGACTACTCAGGGAGAGCAATTATTGATGGAGATCCAAGCTTGAAATTTGATGAGTGTGGAATTCCAAAATCAGTTGCTTTGGAAATGTTTAAGCCTTTCGTTATCTTCAAACTCTTGGACAAGGAGTTAGCTCCTAATGTAAGAGTTGCAAAGGATATGATAGAGGAAGAAGGAGATATCATTTGGGATCTCTTAGAAGAAGTTATTAAGAACAAACCAGTACTGTTAAACCGAGCACCCACTTTACACAAGTACAGTGTACAGGCCTTCTTTCCTAAACTTGTAGAAGGAGAAGCAATTAGAATCCATCCATTAGTATGTAAAGCATTTAATGCAGACTTCGATGGTGATGCGATGTCTGTTCATATCCTTCTTACAGAAGAAGCAATCGAGGAAGCAAAGAAAGAAATGATGTCTTCATTAAATATTGTAAATATTTCAAACGGTCAGGTATTAGCATCCCCTGCAAAAGATATGTTGATAGGGTTCTACCTTATGACAAACTTAGAACCTTCTAAAAATCCTAAGTATTTTGCAAACAAGGACTATGCAATCAAGGCATACGAAAGAGATATCATCACAATTGACGAGGAAATCGTAGTAAGGATAAAAGGTGACAAAGTAAATACATCCGTGGGAAGAGTAATATTTAACAATATTCTTCCTGAGGATTATCCATTCTTAAACGAGCAGATAAATATAAAGACTATCAAAAAGACTATAGATAAAATTAAGAATACAAAAGAGTTGGGTGAAGTTGTAGGACTACTTGACAATATGAAATTACTTGGATTCAAATATGCAACAGATTTAGCATTCTCCTTTGCAATGGAGGATTGTAATGTTGACTTTGATCTAGGAAGTGAAATTAAGAAAGTTGAAGAAAAGGATGAGCAGTTACAAGAAAGTTACCTACAAGGTTTGATAAACAAAAAAGAGAAAGTAAACATTTCTACTAATATGTGGGATGACTTTGCTACAGAACTTGCAGACAAAGCTTGGGAAAAGTTAGATAAGAGCAATTCTATTTATCAAATGGTTGAATCCGGAGGTAATGGTGGAAAGATTCAGGCTCGACAGGTACTTACTATCAAGGGTGTTGTTCGAGACTCTCGAGGTAACAAAATAGCTATGCCTATTAAAAGCAACTATCGAGATGGTTTAAGTGCATTTGAGTACTTCGTTGCAGCAAACGGAGGTAGAAAAGGTATAGCAGACAGATCTTTGAAGACCTCTTCCTCTGGTTATTTAACTAGAAAACTAGTTGATGTAGCACACGATGTAATAATTAGAATGGAAGATTGTGGTTATGATGGGGAGGGCTTTGCAGTAAGACGAAACGATGATAGAAGAATTGATTTCAAAGAAAGAATCTTTGGTAGAGTATTGGCACAGGATGTTAAAGCAGGCAAAGAAGTAATCGCAAAAAAGAATCAAATAATAACTCAAGAAGTATCTGAGAAAATTGACAGTAGCAATATCGAAGAAGTATATGTTAGAACTCCAATACTATGTGAAGCACCTCTAGGTATGTGTAAGAAGTGTTACGGATTGAATCTAGAGAACAACAAAGAGATTGCTATGGGTAGAGCAGTAGGTGTCATTGCAGCTCAATCCATCGGAGAGCCTGGAACTCAGATGACTATGCAGACATTCCACACAGGAGGTGTTGCTAAGGTCGAAATCACACAAGGTCTACCAAGAGTCGAGGAGTTATTTGAAGCTAAAACACCCAAAGCAGAGGCTGAAATAGCATCAGTCAGTGGTAAAGTGCATATTGAAACAGCAGAAGATGAATCATCCGTTATTACAATTTCAGGAGAAAAGAGCTTAACAAGATACTACATAGTATCAAAGGCAAAGAAAGTGTTAGTAGAAGACAAGCAAGAAGTTAAGATGGGCCAAATTATGTATATCGACACAGACGAAACGGAAAAACAAGCTCCATTTGATGGAGTCGTAATCATCAAAGGAGGAATCTTAACCATAAAGGGAAAGATGAAAGCTGAAGAAATAGTCTCCGTCCTTCCAGGAATAAATATCCTTGTAGAAGAAGGCAGTACTGTTAAAGCAGGGACACAATTAATTGAAGGTTCTCTAGATCCTAAAAAACTAGCAGAAGTTGCAGACTTCGTAACAGCACAGAAATATATCTTAGATGAAGTACAGAAAGTATTTAACGATCAGGGAGTATCTATTGATGACATTCACATTGAAATAATCTTAAGACAGATGGTAAGACTAGGAAGAGTAATAGAGTCAGGGAATTCTGACTATCTTGTAGGCTCTCTCGTTAATAGATTCTTAGCAGATGAAAAGAACAAGATGCTTGTAGAAGAAGGAAAGAACAAAGCACTGATCATTCCTAAATTATCTGGAATAGAGGCATCCTCCTTAAATACAGAAAGTTTCCTCTCATCGATCTCATTCCAAGAGCAAGTGAGAGTACTTACAAATGCTGCCATATTGGGTAAAACGGACTATCTCAGAGGTATGAAAGAAAATGTAATCATTGGAAAACCAATACCTGTTGGAGAAGATGCTGAAATTACAGACCCAAATAAGTTAAAAGAGCTTAAAATTTAATTGATTTTGTTGTATAATACCCTCTATGCCAACGATAAACCAACTAATAAGAAAACCTAGGAAATCCAGTAGGAAGAAAGTAAAACACATTCATCTTGCTAGAGACTTCAATCCTTTAAAGAACAGATATAAGAAAACACCAAACCCATTCAAAAGAGGTGTATGTTTACAAGTTAAAACAATGACACCGAAAAAACCTAACTCAGCTTTAAGAAAAGTCTGTAGAGTTAGAATGTCCAATGGAATGGAAGTCACTGCATATATCCCAGGAGAAGGACACAACCTACAAGAACACTCAGTTGTTCTATTAAAAGCGGGAAGAAAAAGAGACTTACCAGGTGTTAAATACATTGTAGTTAGAGGTAAATATGACACAGCAGGGGTCAAAGGTCGAAAGAAAGCAAGATCTAAATATGGAGTTAAACGAGAAACTTCAGAAAAATAGTTTTAATTAATTGAAATAATTATGAGAGGGAAACGAGCAAAAAAGAGAGCAATAAAGGTAGACAAGAAGTATGGCAGTCCTGTTATAGCAAGATTCATTTCAAAAGTAATGCAGGATGGAAAGAAAAATATTGCTGAAGACTTAGTATACAACGCAGTTGAAAAAGGAGCAGAAAGTGTTAAAGAAAAAGAAATTTTACTCTTTGTAAACAAAGCGATTGACAATGTCCGACCAGCTCTAGAAATTAAAGCAAGAAGAGTAGGTGGTGCAAACTATCAAGTACCTATGCCTGTATCTCCTAGAAGACAAGAAACCTTAGCAGTTAGATGGATTGTGGAAGCATCTAGAAAGAAAGGTGGAAAAGCCTTCAACGAAGTATTAATGAATCAACTAGTAGACTCATACAAAGGAGAAGGTGACGCAGTAAGAAAGAAAGAAGAAACAGAAAGAATGGCAGAAGCTAACAAAGCATTCGCTCACTTCAGGTGGTAGGACAGGGCTGGTGCGTTTGATTATCCTTATGCAGTAAGTGCTATTTGAAAAATATCTCAGTGTATTTAATATTCTATAGGTAGTCAAACGGATTATTTAGTACTTTCTATTCTTTCCCATCCTGTCTTTGGCATTCCTTCTCTTAAAATTACTCTTTCCCAAAAGATGACAATCCAAGTAATTAACCTAGTTGGGAATAGGAGTAAGGACCACAAAAATTCTTTAAGATTCTTCGCATATCTTAATACCCAGAAAGCATATTGCAACTCGATCAGAAAACTTCTGGATTGTTTGTCTCTTTTAAATATACCCATTCTCTTAAGCTGACTAAATCCTCCCAAAGATCGAACCTTTTGTTTCAGATAATCTCTGAAATTCGTCGGATATTTAACATATGAAATAGCATCGGGGGTATATCCAACCTCAAGCCCCATATTTCTTATACTATATGAGAGATAAGCATCATCAGACAGAGTTTCACTAGGAAGTTTTAAATCCAAATTCCTCACAGCCATAATGTACCCACTCATTGGAAAAAACCTCTTTTCACTTACATAATAATTTTTCTCTTCAACAAGGTTCATTAAATCAGATCTTCTATGATGCCCAGAATCAGATAAAAGATGTCCCCAGTACCCAAACATATTATTTCTCGAATCTTGCGAAACTGGTCGTCCAGAAACCCCTCCAACTTTTTTGTCCTCAAAAGGCCTTAACAACTCTTTCACAGAATTCTCCTCAAAGTATGTATCTCCATCAGTTAGAATAATTATATCTCCTTTTGCTTTTTTAAAAGCCATTTTTAATGCATAAGGCTTCCCCCTCCGAGGATCCTTCACCTGAAGATACTTCTTTTTAGATAATCCCAATTTGTTTGCCTCCTTTTTCCCCGCTTTCAATGTAGGAACATCAGGAGATACCTGTATAATTTCAAAATCAGTTGGAATCCCAGAATATCGTCTGTTTGCAATAGAAGATATACATCTACCTATCGTCTTTGGCTCTTTGAATGAAGTTATTATTACAGTGACCATTAGTCAAAAATGTAATATATGAGTTACTCAGCAGCTTTCTCCTCAGTTGTTGCTCCATCTGCAGGAGCCTCAGCGCCTTCTGTAGCCTCAGCACCCTCTTCTGTAGCTACCTCCTCAGCAGCAGGTACAATAACTTCCTCTTCTTGCATCTCAGTTATCGTCACAACAGTTGCGTGTTTTAATTCCTCATTTACTAAAGAAATAGCTTCAGGAATTTGAAGATCCTCAACAGCAATAGACTGTCCAGGATGCTCTAACTTTGTAATATCTACAGCGATACTAGGAATCAAGTCATTAACCTTACATCTAACATCTAAAGAAGACATAACCTCAACAAGCACACCTAGGTTATTCTTAACTGCAGGTGAAATACCAATAATCTCAAATGGAATAGAGAATATTATCTCCTTATGCTCATCAATCTCAAAGAAAGAAATATGTC
>CAZCCQ010000040.1:0-5252 GCA_964497595.1 uncultured Candidatus Saccharibacteria bacterium
CTTGACCATTCTGTAATTGGTATCCCTGATACATTCCTCTTGATGTTGGCCACCAGGTTACATTGTTTGCTTTCAATCCCTCTATGGTATTTATACTCTCTATGAAGGTCTTGGCGGTATATGCTGTACTATACCCATGCACTCCTATTAGGTTCCATCCTGAAGAAAAAGCCAGGGGTATTGATTCTTTAATTTCATAGCCTGGGATTGAGATTGTACAATCTTGCTCAGCGATTACTACATATCCTTTTCCAAAGACAAGATCAAACGATTTGCCACTTATCTCACCAGTTTTGAAGTCATATGTCGTACCTCCCTGCCATTGGCCACCAGAAAAATATGAGATTCGAGATATATTATTTCTTGAAAGGTTTGCAAGGGCTAAGAAATCTGAAGATGAAAGCTTCTCTAAGTTATCTTCCCCCTCTGAAGGAAGAAAATCAAACGAGATAATGTTTACACCCTCTTTAAGTTGGATCTCTCTAGCTGTTGTACTTTTTGATACTGAAATTTCCGCAACAACTCTTGGAACAATTATATCCTCATTGTCCGCAGGCTTCTCAGGATTTACTGGCGCTTGGTATCCCGGAACATCATCCCTGTTTTTGAAATAAAAGTATGAAGTATTTTTATCTCCAAATACATTTATAGTTTGCCCATCAAGCGTTGCTATTTCATATATGCCACTCTCAGGGAAATAAAAGACGGTTTCTATATCTGCATCCTCAGCTAACACAACAGGTTCCTCTTGCGCAAACAAAGATTTTACAATTTTATCGGTAAGTTGATAGAGGTTACCTCCACCTGGTCTAAACTCATTGAATCTTATTGGATTGTCGTCGTATACTTTCCCAATTTGCCCATTATTAATACAATTGTCCCATTGTACCTGTGGGGACCCTGAACACACATTGACTTCATACTCTTTTTTATTTTCTTCACAACAGTTTTTTACCATAATGTGTCGTTTCGTTACTATATCCACCGCCCCCTCCTCTCAAACCCTCCCCATTTTCTTCTTCACAAATTGATTTATCGTTATCAAACTTGTCATCATGACTTCTAGGATATAGGACTGCAAAGAGAAGATTGGGCTCTTTCTCACTGATACAATACGTGCTTTTCATACTTATATTACACTTCTCTGCATTGGCAACATTAACACAATCCTTCTGAAAACTATACGAATATCCCAGAGTTCCAGTTCCATCGGTCCCTTTTGTTACACAACATTTGTATTTAGTATATGACTCGACTTGGGGTTTTATTTTCTCCTCACTATCGACCTCTATGGCTAAGGAGAAGTATACCTCAGGACAATATAGACGCCCAATGAAGTGCTCTTTTTCCCCAAGTTTATACTTTCCATCACCTGTCTCTTCGATTAGATAGAAGTCAGGACTAGCAAAAGTCAATGCCCCCATACCATCTACGCATCTATCTTCATAGTGCTTATATTCGTCTAGGTCTAAACATACTAGTATATTTTCGCCCGTTCCCTCATGTCTTGTATATCTTATTGTTGCAGGTTTACTATACTTACCACAAACTTCTTCCAATGAAGCATATTCCTTTTCATCTGCCTTACACTTAACTCCTTTATCAACATGACCAACAGGAATAGTGGAACCTTCATTAGTGACACAAGTACAACCTTGTTCTGCTCGGCATAGAACACCAATAGGAATAACATCTGGGAATTCCTCCTCTTCTTCTTCCTCTTCCTCCTCCTCTTCTTCTTCCTCTTCTTCCTCCTCATTCGGTACTTCCCCTCCACACACCTGTCCACATACTGCATCCTCCTTTGCATACTTACTACCTTCAAAGCACTCACATCCACCTGGGTCAATACAAAGATCTCCCATCTGCACATCTTCCTTCCCTGGTGGATTACTTCTCTCTGTACAAACAAGGTCAGATTCACACTTCTCTTCGATTGAGATATCAATTCTTACCATGTAATTGTTTCCCTTTTTGTCAAAAAGACATACACAACCATCTTCATCAAAACATTTCATAGTGACTCCTCCTTTGACAACAATCTCATCTTTGTCATTATCATCCTTCTTCTCCTCACACTTCTCCTTTGTAGAATATCCGTTATCTGAACATGCTTTCTCACAAGTACTACTCCCAGATCTCCATAGCCATGTTTCGGCAAAAGGACATTTTACTGGCTCTACTTTTTCCGCCTTAACCGACGGTTGGGTATCCTCTTCCTGTGCAGATACATTAGTAAGCAGAGTCTCCTTGAGTTTATTAATCATACTGTTTTCGTAGCGAGGTTCATTGTCTTGATTCCCCCAAGCCTTATCATCATTCCCAATTAATGATATTGGGAAGTTGGAATCACCTACTACAATAGATGTTGGTTTTGCTGGAACAAAATTTTTGGATTGAGGAATAAATTCTAATGAGCTACCCTTTAAATCTAAAATTGTAGTTCCATCCTCTTTCCTGATGTTACCCAAATCCATAGTCCAACCCCCTGAGCTATTTGAAACGGCAGAAAGAATTGAAGAAGAGACATCCTCTCTTTGAGGTCTAAGAAAAACCAAGGAATCATGATCTATTTCCTTTCTTAAATCCCCTTCATTATCATAATACATAGTATAAATTGTTCCATAAGCAACATCGGGAGTCCCAATATCTGTAATAACTTTCAATGTCTTTTGTGCAAACACTTCTATCGAAGGCATCTCCCTATCTATGAATTCGATACCTTCTGTCTTTCCCTTCGCATGACTAATAAATCCATCCCCAACTCTGAAGAAATATTCTTTCTCCGCATCCAAATCCTGTACCGTAACATGATGTACAAAGTATTTACCAAGTTTTGTTACTTCTACCTGGCCACAGTTATTTTGATTGGCAATACTTACAGCAAAGTCCGTATCTTTTGTTTTTGTAACTTCTTTGTTGTAATTTGCAATACATTCACTTTGAGCATTAGCAAAATCTCTATCATCTACGGCTTTCTTTTTTCCGATTTGTGCTAACAATCCAGGCAAGAAGGAGTCTTCTTCTCCGTAAAATACAACTCCTGTGGTGGGTTTGTCAGTTATCCAAGATACTGTAAAGGCACTGTCTGTTACATTTGTTACCCTTACTTTGTATGGTTTATTGCTAGAACTTGCGTAAACTGAGTATGCAGTAAGCCCTATTAAGGATATACATACCAAAGACAAGAGAATCTTAGATATGGATGTAAATATTTTAATGGTTTTGTCCATATATATAGATAGATAGATTAATTATTCGTCCCACATTCTCCATTTAATTCTCCACCTGGATTCCATATCAAGGATTTACAGGTATCTTCCTCTGGTGTGAATTCACTTATCCTTACAAAATAGCCATTCAATGGACTGATTGGAAATGCTTGTCCATACTCCTGTCCATTCTGTAATTGATATCCCTGATACATTCCTCTTGATGTTGGCCACCAGGTTACATTGTTTGCTTTCAATCCCTCTATGGTATTTATACTCTCTATGAAGGTCTTGGCTGTATATGCTGTACTATACCCATGGACTCCGACTAGGTTCCAACCTGAAGAAAGGGCTATTGGCACTGGACTTTCTATATTGTAGCCTGGGATTGAGATTGTACAATCTTGCTCAGCAACTACTACATATCCTTTTCCAAAGACAAGATCAAATGGAACACCCTTTGTTTCATTAGTATCAAAGTCGTATGTTACACCTCCATTCCACTGTCCCCCACTAAAGTAAGAAATTCTAGAAATGTTATCTTCTGATGAATTAACCAAATTTAAGAAGTCCTCCGCATTGAAATTTCCTACAGTTCCATTATCGGGTTTCAAAGGTGCAAAATTAAATGAAACAATATTTATTCCCTTTTTGAGATTAATTGGATTAACAGATGCTGTTTTAGATACTGAAACACTTACTGCATTCTGAGATATTAATAAATCTTCTGAAACTGTTGGGTTTAAAGGATCTACAGGAGCTTGATATCCTTTTACACCATCTCTGTTTTGATAAAAGAAAACGGATTGTCCATCTTCTACAATAGCATTTTGGTTTTCACCAGTAGAAAAATCTAGTTTGTATAAACCTGATTCGGGAAAGTACAACAACTTATTATTAGATTCTTCTGCAGCTTTGACCTTAAACCTATTTTTAAAGAAATCTAAAATCTGAAATTGTGACAATTTGGTAGCCTCTTCCCTTTGAAGGCAGTTTCTCCATTGTACCTTTCTAGCGTTAGTACAACTGTCTGTGATATCAAACTCTCCGCCAGCGGAATGACAACAATTCATACCATTAACTTCTTTCTCAGAACCTAAATCAATAGATGTTCCATTATTTGGACAAGTCTTCTTTTTTTGATTTTCATTATAATAATATACCTTTATAGAACTACCTTCTACACAAGAGAGAATTTCAAAAAAAGCTTCTTCACAATATCTTTGTGGGACCCAATCTTCTTCACCACATTCAAATTTTAAGGCATATGTATTTAAACCGTACTCATTTTGGGATCGACAACATTGATAATTCCGTTGACTGGTTACCCTATCGAGGGGAACCCCATTACTGAAAAAAACTTCAACAGCAGTCGCTTCTTTATTCATATAACATTCAAATGGCTTAGTACCTGTAGTCTTGCTATTTGTATCATAATAACCGACAGTTCTTGCTTCCTCTCCTCTTGAAGCACATGCGTCTAACCATACCTCTCTATCGCTATTTCGCATACAAACCCATTTAGGAGTATCCCCCGTACCTGCTGTCGGAGCAACTGAATAACCTTCTGGGCAATTAATCGTAGAAGGATCGACAGTACCAGAACAATTCTTTGTATAATCCCTGTCATACTCGGATGGACATTTTCCATCTACTTCTTCACTCGAAACTAGGATTCCGTTTGTACACTTATAACATTTAGAAAGTGAAGAAGCAGGGGGACCAGAAGAATCAGTTGGAGACGGTTGGACCATTGTCACTTTTTCAACACAGACACTACCACCATCTTTCCTAACTAATTTATCAGTTACTTTCACTAATCTACCATTCTTATCAATACAGTAATTCTTATCATCCCTAGAAGGATTGTTGTCATTCTGACAAGCTGCTGGCCGACAATTATTATAGTTTCCATCGGAAGAAGCCACTCTTACATACCGTTCACCATTTGGACCATGACATGCTACACCATTGTTCTTATATTCATAATAACATTCAAAGGGTTGGCAATTTCTAGAAACAGATTTAGATTTATCTAGT
>CAZCCQ010000041.1:0-5152 GCA_964497595.1 uncultured Candidatus Saccharibacteria bacterium
AATATATGTCTACACCTTCTGCTAAAGCTAATACATTTGGTTCCTTTACTATTCCATTGCTGTCAAAAAGAGTTTCATTTGTTCCTGATATTAAAGCTGATTTCCCTCCGCCTGATATTACAGCTACAACTATTTCTGAGGTATTTGAAGTTACTACTAAAGATTTGTCAGATATTTTTCTTAAAGCAGATAGGTCTATAGTCCAAGTGGAACCTTTTAGGAGAGTTGTAGAAACAGGATATGTACTTTTGTCTTTAAGAAATGCATATATTACTGCGTCTTCTCCACTAATTCCCTCGATAGATCCACTAATTGGGTTCGGAGATGGGGTGTCTGCAGTAATTGGTGCAGTCCTAAATGTTAAGCTTTTGCCTTCACTTGCTGTGTATTTTGTACCTTCAGAAACTATGACAAAGCTGTACTCTGTATTTGGTTCTAGTCCTGATAGTTCTACATAGTGAGTATACAGATTTCTAGATGATCCTCGTCTGTCCATAACAGGAGATTTCTCTTTACCATTCTCAACTATAGTGGCATATCCTTTTGTTTGTGCATCCGTTGTCCAAGATATGGTTGCCATACTTGTTGTTAGGTTGCTGATAACTACATTCTTTGGATCACTTCCTGCTCCTGCTTTGGATACCCATTGTACTACTTGATATGTTGCAAAAATGAGTATTGGTAATCCAATTATGAGTATTAAAAGGATAATGTTTTGTCGTCTTTGATTTCTAGGTAAACGGGCTATTTCCATTAGAAATATGATACCTGTTAATAGTTTTGTTTACAACAAGAGAAGGATATTTATTCTGTTTTTTCTTCTTCTTTTTCTCCCTTTAAGCCCGAGACAAATCCACTGACTGCTGATACACCTGCTCCTATTCCTCTTATTGGCTTTATTATGGCTGTATTCACTTCATCTACTGTCCCTTTTACTGTTGATACTATTTGTTGTGCATCTGCGGCGATTAGGTCTATGTGCTTTAAGCTTTTTCTAGAATCCCTTATGAACATTCCTAGTTCGAATAGGACGAAGCAGATCATAATGATGACTAATCCAATCATTATCATCCAGTATACTGGAGGTATTTCTGCCATATGTTTTGTTATTTAATTTAATATAGTTTTACTGTCTCCACATTTGCCATTTAGTTCCCCACCTTCGTGCCATATTATGGATTTGCATTCTTCTCTTTCAGGTTTGAATTCATTTATTCTTACAAAGTATCCATTGAGTGGACTTATTGGGAAGTCTAATCCGTATTCTTTACCATCTGTTACTTGTAGTCCTTCATACATACCTTTAGCTGTTGGCCACCAAGATACATTATTTGCTTTTAGACCATTTATTGTATTTATACTGTCTATGAATGATCTTGCTGTATATGCTTTACTGTATCCGTGTACACCTACTAGATTCCAACCTGCTGAGAAGGCAATAGGGATGGATGATTGTATCTGGTAACCAGGGACTGTGACAGTAACATCCTTTTCAGCTAAAATGACATAACCTTTACCAAATATCAGAGGAAAAGAATCTCCTTTCGTATCATTCATCTGAGGATCATATACAACACCCCCCTGCCAAGCTCCTCCTACGAAAGTAGAGATCTTTGAAACATTAAAATCCCCTACATTTGCTAATTTCATAAATTCAGATGCTTCCAAGGCTTTTTCTTTGTCTAGGGCTGGGAAGAAATCAAAAGATACAATGTTAATACCTTGTTTAAGACTTAGCTTTTTCCCAGATGTAACTTGGTTAGTTGATATAACTGCTGCTGCCTGATTTAAGGGAACATCTTCTTGCGGAAGCGGATTCCCAGCATCTTTTGCTGACTGATAACCATTGATACCATTCCTTTCCAGATAAAAGAAATAACCCGTATTGCCATCTCCTAGTAAAGAAATATTGTTGTTTCCTAATAGGTCTACACTATACATACCATCTTCAGGCAGGAAAAGTATACTCGTTTCGCTCGAAGGAGTTGACTCCTGAGCATTAGACGTTTGGACATACTTTCTTAAGATATTGTTGTTCTGAGGATATTGAATATCCTTACGCTCTAGATTCCCTATGCAATTACTCCAATTTTTTCTTGATATTTTAGGACAAACCCCATCAGCTTGCACAGCGAATTTACCTCCGATATATTCACAACAATAGAAACCACCAACGGCAGAAGATTTTCCTGTATCTTCTATAGGACTAGTACCATTTGGGCAAGTTTTATCCAATGATACCTGAACGTCCACTTTATTATTATTTAAACAATACTGAACATTGTAGCCTAGATCACAGTGAGTACCTATTCCCAAAAATCTTTTAATTCCCCCATCACAATCATCTTGCCAATGTTGCGTTATATATTCTACACTACCATCACTATTCGTACGTTGGCAACAAGAATAATGAAGACGATCAACCTCGATCGGTAGATTTGTTCTCCAATTGAGAGCAATTGCTACTGTTTTTTTACCAACCGCACAGTCAAAAGTACCAGAAAGTGGAACTGTTGATTGAAGATTTTGATATTCAACAAGTTTTTTTTCATTAGAATTCAAAAAACTAGCACAAGCAGCATTCCACAAATCCGCATCGTCTTTTTTCATACAAAGAATTTTAGATTCTCCATTTTCCGATACTTCCTGTTTAACATAACCTGATTGACAAAAAGTTGAATCCCCCTCCGAGGGACTTGCAGGAGATTGTCCGAGAGAAAATAGACAATGTTCATAACTGCTGAAGAACGGTTTTTCTGTAATTGTCTCGCAGCGCGCTTCGCTGACTCTCTCTTCGCAGGTATAATACATCCTATTAGGTCCTTCATTGGCAGTATGGGTATAATAAGTACAACCAGGAGTACCCGATCTCGATACTCCTCCCGTAGAGGATCTTGTTGGCTTAAAAGAAGCTGTAGCCTCCTTTACAGTAGCCTGTACTACAGAGTTTAAATATGGATCTTGGTAATAATTCTTTTGCACCTCATTTACATTATCTTTTGTGACCTTCCTAAGTACTACTTCGCCATTTTCTAATACAGGAGCAAGGCCTTGATCCCTAGTACCACCACCAGCATTTGGATTAAAACAGTTAGCTGGTCGACACTCCTCCACATTAGCGGGTACATACGCTCCAGATTCACCACAGTAGCAATTACCGGGTTCACAACTAGAACTAACAGGATTACTACACTCGGCTTCGCCTTCAGTTGATGAAGAGACCTTTTTACCTGTCTCTGAAGGAGTCGAAGTTGAGGAAGAGACCTTTTCCTTTGTCCCTGGAGAAGTTGGGGGATATAAAGGTCTTGGTAATGGCCTAGTGAAAGGATTAATACGACCCCCAGAAAAACTCTTAGTGCGGTCCCCATCAGTCGTTTGTCCCTTACCTCTTGTCATTTGTGCCCTACTCTCAAATGAAAACACCTTTATTATCCTTTCAAACCAATTTAAATCTCTTTCTCCTTCTGTTCTCCAATCTTTTTCATCACTTGCTAAAATAAATATAGGGAAATCAACCTCTACATACTCTGATTTATAAATCTTCGACAAAGGCAAGTTCTCAGCTTGTCCTATAAAAGTAAGATCCGAATTACCTAAGTTTATAATGGAGCCATCGACATCCCTAGCATTTGCCAAATCAACACTCCATCCTCCTTCCATATTAGAAACTGAAGATAAAACAGTAGTTGAACCACCTGCCCCTTCTACTTTAAGAAATACTAAAGAATCAAAGAATTTGTTCTCTACTAACATTCCCCACTCATTGTAGTAAGTATCTACAATCGAACCATAAGCAGGTTTAGGAGATTCTACTTTTGTGATAATAGGAAGAGTCTTTGTCGTAAACTTTTCAATACCTTTTATCTCATTTTCTATGTATTCTCCCTTATTCACTCTCCAACTCCAAAAGGCATTTCCGACATTAAAGTAATACTCTTTATCAGCATCTAAACCCTTCACTGTAATGTGATGAGTATAATACTTACCATACCTATTTATTGTAATATTCTCACAATCAAAGTTGCTACCATCTACGACAAAGTCAGGGTTTTTATCTTTACTCTGTTGATTAAACTTCTCAACACACATTGTCTGAGCATCTGCAAAATCTCTGTCGTCTAGAGCTTTTTTCTTGAACATCCAACCCAACGGACCCGGAAGAAAATTATCTTTTTCTCCATAAAAGACTACACCCGCCATAGGATAATCAGTAACCCAAGAAACTGTAAATGCGCTATCCGTTACATTAGTAACTCTTACCTTATACGGCTTATACCTCACAGAAAGATATGTCATATATCCAACATACCCTATCAAAAACAAACCAACTAAAAGTAAAACAATCTTAGAAACAGTTCTAAGGACTTTTTTTGTATTCTCAGACATCATCAAAGACAGTAAGGTTATATACTACTATCAAACAAAATAATCGCCAATATGTCAAGCAAACCACCTCGGGGGTCCGACCCCAACCTGACCCCTAAAACAAGAAAGGTCGAGACATAGACAATAGCTACGTTTGAGGTCTGACACAGATCTGACCACAAGAGGAAGATAAGGGCATTTGCGGAGATGTTTAACATATGTTAAACTTGCGTATATGAAAATAAAAAATTATACGAAAATAAACCTTAGGGATTTTAGACATAACTTAACTAAACTTAAGGATTCTATAGAGGCAGGAGAGATCTTTCAAGTTGTAGAAAAAGGAAATCCTCTAGCTTACTTCGTTTCCGCGAAATACGAAATCCAGATAGAAAAAAGCGAGAGAGGATTAACCCAAGAAGATTTTAAGGAGGCACTAAAATCCCCTACTGGCGACTTAAAATTCCTTCAAGATAAGAGCTATGAGAAAGAGTACCGAAAATTACTTGAAAAAAAATATCTTAAAAAATGAAGAAAATCTTTCTAGACACAAACATTCTCATAGATTTAATCTCAAACAGAGAAGTCGAAAAAACAGGTATCGACAAGATAGGACAAATAAATTTCCAATCTTTGTATTGTTCGTCTCTTTCTGTCCATATACTTTTCTATGTTTTGAAGATCAAATACAATTCTACACAGGACAAAAGAGCAAAAGACATATTGAGATTCTTTAATATTACTCCATTGTCTAATGAAACAATTCTTAAAGGATTAAACTTTCCAT
>CAZCCQ010000042.1:0-5111 GCA_964497595.1 uncultured Candidatus Saccharibacteria bacterium
AATTAAGAAGAAGTTCATTCTTTGTGGGTAATATGTTTGTATGCCTGACATATTACTCAAAAAGCAAGTATACAAATATATCCTTTTAGTGCTGATTTCTTTCTCGGTAGGAGTACTTTTTGACTATTTTGTCTTGTATAAGTACTTCAATTTCCCAAATAGGAAACAGGAGTGTGCAACCTCAGCAGTAGTGGATAATATTAGTCCGATAGTTTCAGAGTCAGCAGAGCTGGATAAAAAGATTAAAGTAGAAAGTGTATGTAAGTTACATATTGATATTAGTGGAGCATTAAAAGAACCGGGTGTATTCTGCTTGAATGAAGGATCTATGATTATAGATGCTGTAATGAAAGCAGGAGGCTTTACTAAAGATGTTGCATACCGATTTGTATCAAGAAAAATAAACTTGTCACAAAGACTTTTAGATAATCAGAAGATATATATTCCTTTTGAGCAAGAAATGGAGTGTAAGACCCTTAGCTTTTTACCTCAAACAAAGGAGGTAGAGAATATAGTACAGAACAGTACGAATATATCTCAACCTACATCAGAAGTTTCTAGTTCTGTTACTACCACTCCAGAGAAACCTTCTTGTATCAATATAAACAGTGCAAATGTATCAGAATTGGATACATTAAATGGAGTAGGAGAAACTACAGCAAAAAAGATAGTAGAAGGCAGACCATATAGTCAAATAGAGGATTTACTAAAAGTAAGTGGAATAGGAGAAGTACTCTTTGCGAAATTTAAAGAGCAGATATGTATATAAAACTGTTCCACGCAACGAGGGTAGTATCCAGAAGGTTTAAGGTGAGGTTTCTTGGAGTAGTCAAGTACATTTATGACTACAAAATCATCCTATTCTCAATAGTATATATAATGGTCAATTTTACTATCATAAAAATTGCAAGAAACATAGGAGATGGTGTTACTACAGGTCTGCTGCCTCGAATAGGTTTAACAATAGTTATCCTTCTACTACTTTTTGCTTCGTTAAAAAGGGCTAAAGTAATTTTTTGGAGTAGAAGTTTTGCTAAGATCAGAGCATTTCCTAAAAGCAAATTTTGTATACTTCTGTTTTTTCTTTTCTTCTCAATTCTTTTGTGCTTAGTTCGAGTTAGCCCCCTAATTTCAAATGAGCAAAAAATGAAGGTACTGGGAGCGAGTTTCACAGACAGTTACACGAAATTCGAAGGAAATATTGGTAAGGAGATAGTAGAAGGGCATATTTCTCAGCAACTAACGATTCAACCTCTACAGGATATCAAAATCGGAGACAGGACACTCCGAAAAAATCAAAGTTTTGTCCTTGTAAAAGTTCCAAATTTTTACAAATTCGACATAGGGCAGGTGTGTAAGTTCAAAGGGCAGATTACTATTCCTAAAAATTTTGAGGAATTTAATTATGAAGAATATTTGAAAAACAAAAAGATATTTTTTCTTCTTGAAAATCCAAATTTTGAATGTAAACCTCTGAAACAAGAACGGGCGGGAAGTAAAATTTTGAATTTTCTTGTAGATATTAAGAAGAAATTGATCGAAATAGTTGATTCTGTATTAAATGAGCCTCAAAACTCTCTATTAGTGGGGATACTTTTTGGTCAAAAAAGGCTTTTTAGCAAGTATTTTGATGAGAGTGTTAGAATTTCAGGTGTTAGTCATATTACTGCAGCGTCAGGGTACAATGTTGCAATTTTGTTAGTATTTACCAATAGAATAACCAACTTTCTGCCGAAGAGGTATAGAATTATAATAGGGCTCATAGCAATCTGGCTTTATGCATTGCTCTCAGGAATATCAGCTTCAATAGTAAGGGCCTCCATAATGACTAGTGTATCATTGGTGGCACTTCTTCTTGGTAGGGGAAGCTTAATTCATATATCTGTACCATTGTCAGCACTTCTTTTTACAGTAATAAATCCACTAATACTGTTTGATGTAGGATTTCAGCTTTCAATCTGCGCAGTTTTAGGATTAATATATATTTCTCCGATTCTTCTTAAGTTGAAAAAAGCTTTTACTAAAAGATTTTCTATGCTAGAAGAGTATGTAATACCTACTATGAGTTGCACTATAGCAACTTTGCCAGTAAGTGTTACTACATTCAAAACGATTTCTCTCTGGTCTATCCCTTCGAATGCATTAATTCTTCCAGTAGTTGAAACATCTATGCTTTTTGGTTCTCTTTCTTTGTTGTTTTGGAATATCATAAGACCAGTAGCTAATGTGTTTTTCTCTGTGGTTAATGTACAGCTGAAGTATTTTGAGCTTTTAGTTAATGTTGTGCATTCGTTAGATGTAGGGAAATTCGATATATCAGACACTTTCTCACAAATAACAGGGATATTACTTCTTCTTTTCACTCTTGTTTTTACCGTATATTTCTATCCCATAAAGAATGAGCAGTACAACTACTATCTTCGAGATAATTAAAGATACTTTGATAAAGAATATTCTTCTATTCATATCTTTTCTATTGGCATTTTTCTTTGTAATTTTTTTACAGAAAGCTAGAGCAATCCAACCAGAGATAGTGTTTCTTAATGTTGGACAGGGGGATGCAACACTAATACAGCAAGATAATTTCCAAATCTTAGTAGATGGCGGTTTTGATGACTCTGTAATATATGAATTAGCGAGATATGTGCCTTGGTATGACAAAACTATCGAAGTTCTGGTATTAACTCACCCCCACAGTGATCATCTTGACGGATTGTTACTTGTATTGAAGAAATATGAAGTTAAGAAAATAGTGTATTCTCCCATAGAATACCAAAGTAGAAGCTATGAGTATCTGTTAGGAGATTATTCTAGACTATTAAAACCAGTATCAGTAGGAGATATTATTCGTTACAAAGATATTTTTTTAACAGCGATCTATCCGTTTGAGGAGAGAGGGCAGGAAGAAAATATTAACAATGAGTCTATTGTCCTGTTTTTGGAGGTAATGGGATACAAAATTCTGCTAATGGGTGATATTGAGAAAGAAATTGAGCAGAAATTTACTTCTTACTCTTTTTTGAAGAATATAGATATAGTAAAAGCAGGGCATCACTGTTCAAACACCTCTAGTTCGGATATGTTTCTCAGTTTTCTTAAACCTTCGATTGCGATTTGTTCCTGTGGGAGAGGGAATAAATTCGGTCATCCCGGCTATGAAACAGTAGAAAATTTTAAAAAGCACAATGTGCAATATTTAATCACATATGAGGAGGGCAGCATCAAATTCCAATTCTAAATATCGTGCAGGATATGGTAAAATTGTTGCAGTAAGGAGAATAACTGACCTTTGTACCTGTAGCTCAATCGGATAGAGCATTGGTTTGCGGAACCAAAGGTTGTCGGTTCGATTCCGACCAGGTACGCCACAGTCGAGGTCTGCTCCTCACCCCCATTCATCATTTGTTAATCTACCGTTTCTCTTGTTCTAATACCACTCCCTAGCCCTCTGCGCTTTAGTCTTTGCATATCCCAGCCTGGCAACCTATCACGAAAGGTAAATAACCTAGCAGCAGTTTGCTTACAGAAAAGGTTAAAAGTTTCTGAACCGAGGTGAGGTCTAGTCCTCGACTCAAGAAGCCTCAAATGTGGTAGAATTAGGCATTGTTAAGCACCCGTAGCTTAACTGGATAGAGCATCGGTCTTCGGAACCGACGGTTGAGGGTTCGACTCCCCCCGGGTGCGTATTTTATGCTACTATTTAAATATGGAGAATGGTATTAAAGACAAAATAAAAGGATTGGTAGGTGATGCCTTGAAGGAGTTAAATATTGAATTTGACGGCTCTCAGATAGAGTTAGAGACACCAAAAGATGATTTCAGAGGTGATTTCTCTACAAATATAGCAATGAGGTTAGCTTCGAGTATTGGGAAAAGCCCAGTAGATCTGGCAAAAGATATTACTTCCAAGATAGTAGAGGATGAAGATATTGAAAAGGTAGAGTTTGCACCTCCTGGTTTCATCAATTTTTTTATTTCCAAGCTATTTCTCTCAAAGGAAATCAAAGAGATTGCAAACAGGCCAGACTCTTACTTCAAGATAGATGAGAAGAAAGGAGAAAGGGTTGTAATTGAGTTTACAGATGCAAATCTGTTTAAGGTCTTTCATATTGGGCATTTGTACACAAATGCAGTAGGGGAATCACTTGCAAGGCTTCAAGAGACACTTGGTGTGGATGTAAAAAGAGCTACCTATCAAGGGGATGTAGGCTTACACGTTGCTAAAACATTGTGGGGATTTGAGAAGAAGCTTGTTGAGGAGGGAAAAGAGTTTACAGATATAGAGAAATTACCAGTAAAAGAGAGGGTGGGGTATTTAGCTGATGCCTATGTAGTGGGTACACAGGCCTACGATGAGGCAAAAGATCTTGTTGCAAGAGAAGAAATAGATGATATCAACTACTATATATTCTCCCTTTTCCTATCAGATCTTCCTGAAAAAGACTTCTCAGAGTATGAAAAGAAAGATTTGAAAGGGAAATATGAGAAAGGGAGAGAGTGGTGTCTAGAATATTTTGAAACTATTTACAAAAGAGTGGGAACGAGGTTTGATTATTATTTCTTTGAGAGTGAAATCGGCGAATACGGTCTTAAGTTGGCATTAGATAATGTAGGTAAGATATTCAAAAAAGATGATGGTGCTGTAATATATGAGGGTGATGAGGAGAAGAATCTCCATACTAGGGTATTTGTTAACAAATATGGTCTTCCAACTTACGAAGCAAAGGAGCTAGGTTTGGCTTTTAAGAAAAAGGAGAATGTTGGTTATGATAGGTCCATAATTATTACGGCAAATGAGCAAAGTGGCTATTTCAAGGTAGTTATGGATGCCCTTAGCAAGTTAGATGAGGATATTGCTAAAAATACACAGCATATCTCTCACGGTATGGTAAAGTTACCAGGTGCGAGTAAGATGTCTAGTAGGAAGGGTGGTGTAATATCGGCAGAATGGTTGCTTAATGAAACAAAAAAGAAAGTATTAGAAGTAATGAGAAATAGTGAGCATTCTAAGGATCTAGATATTGAAGAAGTTAGCGAGAGAGTTGCTCTAGGAGCTATTAAGTATGCATTTCTCAAAGTAGGTGTAGGAGGGAATATAATATTTGATTTTG
>CAZCCQ010000043.1:0-5088 GCA_964497595.1 uncultured Candidatus Saccharibacteria bacterium
TGTATATGGTGCTAGATGACACTTTTGGACATGGGTTCAATTCCCATCGTCTCCAGATCTTCAGATTTGCTTGTATTAACAAGCTCAAATATCGTTATAGGTAGTGAATAGTTAGGGGTTCGATAACCCTCTATTTTGTCATACCTCAAATTCTCTTCAAAGATGAAAGAGAAGAACTTCTGTTTTTGATATACATTATAGTTCTTCCATACAGAATAGGGGTTTTGTAATACTTCGAGAACTTCTTTGGAAGAGGTTCGATAGGGAATTGTATAGTCGAAATCTTCACTTGTCTTGGCTTCTAGTTCTTCTATCTCTTTTCCATACTTCTCAATTTGTTTTTCATATTGTTTTATTACTGTTTCCACTTCGGTCTTGCTTGCTAAGGTTATTAGCTGTTCTATCTTTTCTCTCAATTTCTCTATATCTTCAGTATATGATCTCTTTATGCTCTCCTTGTTTTTCATCTCGTTCTTCCAACAATCTTCAAAGACAACTACAGATAGGTCTATTAAGCTCTCAGAAGCTCTAATTTGCATTAAAAGCTCTTCGAAGCCACTATGTATATCTTCAGCTCTAATACTCTTCCCGTAGAGCTCACAACACTTGTTCGCACACTTGTAATAGGGGTGTAGCTTCCCTGTTTTACTTCTTGATGGGGCTCCTGTTAGTTTCTTACCACAGCAAGAGCAATTAACTAGACCTCTTAACGAGAAGTCCTCACGGATATCTTGTCTTGTAAATTCAGAGTTCTTCTGTTTCAACCTCTTTTGATTAGTATTGTAAACAGATTCATCTATTATGGCTTTATGATGTCCTAATCTTTTCTCTACTTCCCAAGGTTTGTATTCAATAAACCCAGCATAAAAGATATTGTTTAACAGGTTAGTAAATGTTGAGATTCCCTTAGTGGCTTTTTGCTTCTTACTAAGTACGTTTCTTTCTTGTAAGAACCTAACAGCGTCTATTTTGTTGATGAATCTTCTACTTGCATATCCCTCTAATGCTTCTTTAATGTACTGAGCTTTCTCTGTTGGTATATCGAGGGTTCCGTGTATAGGATCTCTTACTTTTTTATATCCTAATGGTGCGTGAAATGCATTATAACCACTTCTTAATCTTGCTTGTTGTTTTTGAATTACCTGTCGTTGATTCTGCTTCCTGTCCAATTCGTTTTGTGCTGCTAATACCGTTTCTACAAAGATTCCCTCTGGAGATTCGTCAAAATTATAGTTAAGACACTTTAATTCGGTATCTCTTACCTTGAAAGCTGAACGTAGCTCCCTATGAAATGTTGTATCTCTAGCAAACCTCTTAAGATCATCAAAGATTACTAAGAAGTTCTTATGAGGGTTATTGTCTATGTATTCTAAAAGCTCTCTCATTGCAGGTCTTCTCATAAAATCTCCACCACCTGTATAACTATCTAAGAAGCTTTTCTCGTATGGAATATTCTCAGATCTTAGAGCTTGCAAACATCTTTCCTCTTGACTCTCTAAGCCGTGTCCCTCGTTTTTTTGTTTTCTACTTGATACTCTGGCATATACTAAGCCATAACGAATACTAAGATCTTCCGTTTTTCCAAACGAACCCATTTTATTTCCCATCTTTCTTTAGTTCCAACAGCTTATTTATAGCTTTATACATACGGTTTTCAATAGAGGTCTCATATCTTGAGTAGTAATTAGATAGCATTTCGATATGATTTCTTGTTATGGTTGGCTTATATCCCTCTTCTGTTTCGAAGACCTCTAAGTCAATCATACTTGTATACAGTGTTGGTTTTAAAGCCGATTTCATTAACTCTGTTTCAGCTTTTGCTACCCTCATTAGTTTTATATATGCTATGGAGATTCTTTCTATGAGTATTTCTTCAATAGTATTAGAGGGGCTAAAGTCCTCTGATAGGGTAGAGTATAACTTGTTGTAATCAAAGCTCTCATATTCCGAGACACTTGCCCTTAAGATTCCGTGCTTTATAGCATTGAACTTCGAAACCTCTTTCCCCTCAGTTGTTTTAACACCACCTAGCTTGGAGTTTTCCTTATTTGCTTTTAATTGTTTCTCCGATATTGGATTCATATTCTTCTATGTTTTTTCTAATAATCTCTTGTGCTATTGCATAGAGGTAATTACGTATATGTTCTATCTTAGAGTCATCTAGGTGCTTTTCAAGAATATATTTCTTGCACTCTTCTATTGTTAACATTTTAATTTCTTACTCTTGAATCAGCTCTGAGGTTATCAGCAACTGTTTCTACTAAGTAATAGCTTCGAGTCCATCGACAGCACTATTCTTTATCTATCTTTTCTACATACACTATGTTACCGTTCTCAAGTTTAAGTGTTATTTCGTTTCTTCCACCTTGGGCTATTGCTTCGTTGATGGTTGAAATAACTGCTTTTGGGTTCTGTTGTTGTTTTTTAAAGTTGATACGGTCTATCTTGTTATCCTTAATTTTAAGTTCTACCTCTTTTAGATCCTCTGAAGTATTAATCTTATCTATCAGCTCGAGTTCTTTTCGTTTGGGAATATATAAGAAGCTGTTCTTCCTGTTGTATTTAGGGTTCTTAGTGAAAATGGCACAAAGTTTATTTATATTTATCCTTGTGTAGGTCTTGGGAAAGTTTTCATCTTTCTGCTCTGTTTCAATTAGTTCTACTTCTATAGCAAAATCTCCTCTACCATCTGGAAGTACTAGTAGCATAACATCTGTTTCTGCTACAACACTTATAATATATTGTGAAAATCTTTCTGTGTTAGATATTCCCGTCTTCTTATCAATGGGGAAGAGAGAATCTTTTAACTTTTGTATTTTCTTTTTGCTAAAACCTATGGATCTAAGCTCTTTAATTATGTATATCCAAAGTATTTCTACGATACTGAATTTTCTCCACTTGTTATTATCTTTTGGCAGGTTGAGAAGTAATCCTGCATTATCCCAAGAGTTAAGGGTTCTATAGCTTTGTCCTGTATCTGAAGCTTTGAAGTTCTTCTCCGTGTAGCTATCTATTGTTGTCTTGTATCTGGGATCATCTTTTAAAGTAACTAAGAAGCTACTCAACAGGGGATTGTGAATTATAAAACTCTCTTGTTTTTCTACCATACCTAAATTATACCACCTGGTATAGTTTAGGCAAGTGGTATAAAAAAACAGTGTTATTTCGTTGAAAGTTCTTGAGAAAACAACCTAAAAAAAACTTTTAAGTTTCTCCCAAATCTTTACGAGGGAATCAGAGTTGCTTATCAGTGTTCCTACTAATCCGATGAGGGATTGAATCAACTCCTTATTAGGTTTTTTACTGTTTTTCTCTGATAGTATTTGGTTAACTAACTTTATAATCTGATCTTGCTGTTCCTCGGTAATATCTTTGGAGTTTATTGTTCCTGTTATGAAATTCTTGACCTCTATTGCAATATCTCCATTTTCGTTCTGTAGTAACTGCTCGATATTACTATTTATATTACGAATTACACCTGTATTTATTGTCCCAACTTGGCTATCGTTTACAATAACTCCGTGGTTAATTCCCACTGGACCTGTTTGAATATTAGTATTAATACGTTCTGGGTAGGGTAAACCTATTGATATTCCTGTTGTCATCTCAGCTTCTCTATAAAGTGCATTAATTTGTCTTTCATAATTTGTATTAAGTATGTTCTGTATTTGTACTAGCTTGCTATAGCAGTCCAAACAGAGCAAGATACCATTTTCTAATTGATAAAAAGCTGGTTTTTCACACTGTGAACACTTCATTTTACTTCCTACCTTTCTTTGTTACCCAGAAATTAAAAAATAATTATCAGTAATATTATTATTACTATAATAAGTATAATCCAACCTGTTGAGTTGTTTTGTTGTGTGGGTTCTATTTGTCTCTGTGGTTCTATCTTATTGTAGAGTGATTTAGTTTTTTCATAAAGCTTTTCTACTGCTTCTCTTGGGGTTTCTACTTTTGCTATCCATAGGTCTACATAGTGATCTCCGCTATCTTCTATTGATTCATTAAGCAACGGAGATACAATATCATCTAGGTAACTTTGTAATTCTAATAGAGCTATTTTTGAATCTTCTATTCGGTTTTGTTTTACGAGAACATCGGCGATATCAAACATAGCTTTTGCTCGTGCTATCGGAACTCCTAAATCGAGCAATCGAATTCTCTTATCATCTTTTCGCTTTCTTCTTTTCTCCTCTCTTGAGAACTCTTTCTCTAAAATATCTATAAGTAATTTTGCATAATTATAGATATCAGGAAGATTCCCAGTAGATTTTGATATTTCTAGAAGATAGTAGAGAGCGTATCTATTTGTTTTGCTAGATATAGATTCTTTTAGATATTTCTTGGCTTCTTCGGTGTCTCCCTGTTTGAATAAAGCCACCCCCTTGTATGCCAACATTAGGTGGTCTTTAGGATACTTTTCTAAATGTTTGTTAATTAACTCAATAGCTTGTGTAAATTTCCCCTCGGTTTCAACCAATTCAGAGATTTTGCCCTCAAGGTCAAAGAGTTTTTGTTTTTCAGGATCTTCTGCTATCTCAAAATATTTTTTTATATCTCCTTGGTAGAAGTAAATAATAGATTTGATAGAGTTAAGATAAGAACTTGTTGGAGCATAGGGGGTCTCTTCGTCTATCTCCTCTAGAGCTTCCTTATAGCTATCATATAGTGCAGTTTTAATGATTCTTTCAGTGGTATCATCTAAGAATCCCTCTTCAAGGTAATCGTCTAGCCATTGATTTTCTTTTTTCTCCTTGTATTCAAGGATTCTCTCAAAATGCCAGTAACCTATGGAATATGAATATGTTTTATAATCTTCTTTTCTTTTCTTCTCAAGCTCTTCTTTCTTATCTGTTAGAAATTTCTTTGCTTCCTCTAAATTACCCTCTATTAAAAGTTTTTTTAGCTTCTCCTTGTTCAGTTTTATTTCTTTTGGTTCTTTATCCATATTTATAATTTTATAATCTCATCAATATCCCAAGAATAGCATTAATGAAAGATAGTATTAAACCAATTATTCCAAGCACTAAATACTTTGTTTTCTTTTCTTCTTGAGGAAGTAGGGTATTGAACTTCATAGGGAAT
>CAZCCQ010000044.1:0-5061 GCA_964497595.1 uncultured Candidatus Saccharibacteria bacterium
ATTGACTGATATACATAATCTTTTACTTCAGCATTTTTTGAGATTATTCCTTCTGAAGATATTTGACCTACTATTACTTCTATCACAACATAGGCTGGATTTGGATCTGTTGTACTGTTAATACAAGCTATTCTAAAGAATTCAGGTTGTTTTTCATTTACCATAGGTACTAAAGCCTCAGTCTTGTACTTAGATCTATCTACATTTCGTTGATAGGTAACATAGTTAGTTGTAGCTTTCTCCTTTCTAAACACATAAACATTGTTCTCATCTTTCTCTGGAACAAAACATACCCCCCAATATTCTTGAGAGGGGAAAGTACCATCTCTTCTTGTTGCTATCGTCTGAACCATAACTGCTCCCTCTACTGCATACTGTGTAAGCCTATCAATTCTCTCGTTTTGTACCATATCCTGCAGAGTATTAGCAGCTATCCTCATTAAAACAACAGAGGCTACTCCAACAATCATAATTGCTATGAGTGCCTCTATAAATCCCATCGCTTTGTAACTTTTTCTGTTTAATTTCTTCATAATTATTTGTTTGCTTCAATAGAAACCCTTCCTGAGATATTTTGAATCTTAATATGCTTGCCTACTCCACCAGCAAGAGGCGTAATTGTAAGTTCGAAGTCAATAGGATTACTAACGAGCTTCCCATCCCCTGTGTAGTTAATTAAAGCACCTGTTTCATTGTAAAAGAAAGTTCTTCCTGTTACAGCTTCAAAAAGGACATACCTGACTGCATTTGTAGTAATAGTACTAATTGGTGGCTTTACACTCATAGTATAACCACTCAACCCCCTTATCTGAGCTGTCGTATCCGTTTGTGTCTGATAGCAAGTATTTGTAGCATAATCACTATCTTTAGGGAATGGATTTAAGTATCCATTGCTACTAGTAATGCCTCCCGCCACAGCAGGATTGTATGCAGGTATTCTAGATGAGGTTTTCCCATTACCGTAATCATCAAACGGTGAACACCACTTAAACACTCTGTAAATACCATTTGATCCTGCTTGATCTATTAGGGAGAAATCCACACCTATACCGTATAACCACTTCTCACTACTACCTCTTTCTAAAAGCATTGAAGCTCTTTGTGCGTTACGAACATTTTGTTCTAAGTTGTTTGCATACTCATTGAGTTTGATAACCTTCTGTAGGTTATTAAAAGATGCAAAAGTTAGTCCTCCTAATATCATAAGAATGGACATCACAACTAAAAGCTCTATCAAAGTAAATCCTGAGTATTTTCTATTTCTGTTTTTGTACATAAGGCAGTTTATTTCTCTATATCAAATTTATCATAGTACTACTTGTTATTCAATAAAAGGAAGAGATTATTTTGTTTACAATAACTTCAAATATCTTTTCACCGTAAATAACTGAAAATAGGAAAGACAAGGTAAAGAAAGGAAGCATCGCTACTTTAAATCCTCTTAATTTTTTCTTTCTGTAAGCTGTAAAAACAACGGAGTAGAGTAGACCAGACAGGATGCTCAACCAAAAAAATACAGTAAATAATTTATAATCTAAGACTAATCCCATCGAAAACAAAATAAAGAAGTCTCCAGCACCAAATGATTTTTTGATAATCAGAGTGAGAAGGAAAATAACTGTAATAACAGATAGAGCCACTAAGGCAGATATCCAATTTAGATTAAAGAAGACAAAAACAACTACGCTAAACAGAAGTAGGATATGGACAATATCTCTAGGTATACTTCTATCTTTGTTGTCGTAGTAGGAGAGCACAAAAAGGAAAAGAAGGATAACCCAGTAATACCAGGCTACTTGGTAGAGTGCAAAGAAGAGAAAGGCAGAACCAAGAAAAAATTCAGATAATGGATAATAAATATTTATCTTACTTTGGCAATTAGCACACTTTCCCTTAATTATTACATAGCCAAGTATTGGAAATAGTTCAAGCCAAGTTAATTCTTTTTTACACTTTTCGCAATGAGATCTTCTCTTAGCTAAAGAAGAAATGTTCATTCCTTTCTCTATCCTGTAAATAGTTGCGTTAAGAAAACTAGCAATAGATGCCCCTAGTAGGAAAATTGAAAGAGATATAACAATCATAAAGAAATTATACTAAATATCTAAGAAGAAAAAACCCCTCAAAGAGGGGTTTAATCATTTTCAAAGTAGACTCTTATGGAGTGACTGTTCCCCAAGCCTTTCCGTTCCAAACTGATGAAGTTCCAGACTTAATAGCGTCGTATACTCCTGTTGTATCATCGGCAGAGATATCTTTATCCTTTACATCAGCTCCCGTCTTTCCACCAGAACCCAAAGGAAGAGTACTATCACCAAAACCATTACCATCACAATATATCCCCTTAGTTGTGACATCTCCTATTCCTCCCTTTGTTACACAAACCAAAGATGACTGATGTGTTGCATTTACAAAATAGTAGTATGATGCTTCTGAGCCTCCCTTAAATGCACCCATATCAATATAGTTCTTTAATTCATTTGACATCAAAGATGCTGGTGCAGCTAAAACAGGATAGCTACCCTGATCGGTAAAGTAAGATTGCAAACCTTGATACAGATTGTGTGCTGCATTTTGGTGTGCAATATCATTTGCCCTGTTAATAGCAAATCTACCCGCTGCAACCCCAATAACCATCAAGATTATTAGGATACCCATAACAATAAGCATTTCTATTAAAGTAAACGCTTTGTAGGAACTTCTACTCATAAAAATATGACAGTATTAATTTAACTAATAATAAATTACAGAACTTCGGATAGTATGTCAATAGTTATCCCATAACAGTAGACAGCTGGAACATAGGCATATATACAGCCATTGCGATAAAACCAATAGCTAGTCCCATTATAATCAAGAATACTGGTTCCAGTACTGTAGAGAGATTTGATGTCGCAACATTTACCTCTTCTTTGTAGTATTCTGATATCTTTGAAAGAACAGAGTCTATCTCTCCTGTCTCTTCACCAACAGAGATCATACTACTAACTAAAAGAGGGAAGTACTCACTACGAGCAATAGATAATGCTAGGGGACCTCCTTTTTCTACTTCTTCTTTAGACTGCATCACAACATCTCTGTATATTGTGTTATTCAGAGACTGCGCCGTTAGCTCTAACGCCTTTACAATTGGTAAACCACTACTTAGTAGTAATGCCAATACTCTTGTGAACTGAGATAGTTGCATTTTAGATACTACAGTACCGATAATAGGCAGTTTTAAGGTAAGTTTGTCAAAAGTTTTTTTGCCAGAAGGCGTACTCACATAGTATTTCCAACCAACAAACAGTAATCCTAAAACAATTACAAGAGCCCACCAATACTTTACAAAAAAGTCACTCATAGACATAAGTAGGGTTGTAGTCCAAGGCAGCTGAGCATCAAAGTCCTTATAGATATCTGCCATAGATGGTACTAAGACAAACATCATCAATAGAATTACCGCAATAATTACTACTAAAATAATAGCTGGATAAATCATTGCTGATTTAATCTTACCGGCTAAGACATTTCTTTCTTCCAATTCTGTTGCTAATCTCTCAAGTATGGTTTCTAAGTTACCACTTTCCTCCCCAGCTTCCAGAAGATTTAAAGTAATACTATCAAAAACATCTTCCTGTTCTCTAAAAGAGTTAGATAACGATTTCCCAGACTCTACAGAATCCTGTACTTTCTTTAGTACATTCTTAAACATAGGGTTGGATGCCTGTTGTACCATAATCTCCAAAGCTCTTGTAAGTGGCAAACCAGCTCCAATCATAGTTGCCATTTGTCTCATAAAGACAACCTTCTCTTTCATAGGGATACCACCTATGTTGATTTCATTTAGTCTTTCTAAATCCAATCCTGATCTCTCCTTAATAGATACAACAATAAGTCCTCTATCGTGCAAAATATCTGAAACTGCTGCAGCATCTTTAGCTTCTATTTCGCCTTCTACTACTTTCCCTGCTGCATCTCTACTTGAGTATTTAAATTTTTTCATCTACTAATTATTTAATAATCTTATTACTTCTTCTGGTCTCAAGGCAAATTCTTGAGCTTTTTGACTTGTAATAACGCCTTCTCTTACAAGATTTACAAGTTCCCTTTCTAGGTAGCTCATACCTACATCAGAACTTGTTCTGATAACATTATCAATCTGATGTGCTTTCCCCTCTCTTATTAGGTTGGCCACCGCACTAGTATTAAACATAATTTCTGAAACAGCTCTTCGTCCTCCCTTTTCCAAGGGTACTAATCTTTGAGAAACTACTACCTGCAAAGTATTTGCTATTTGGGTTCTAACCTGTTGCTGTTGATTTTCTGGGAACACATCAATTATTCTATCTATTGTCTGAGATGCACTATTAGTATGTAAAGTTGCAAACACCAAGTGACCTGTTTCTGCTAATGTAATAACCGCAGCTATTGTCTCGTAGTCTCGCATTTCACCAACAAGAATAACATCTGGATCTTGCCTTAAAGCACTTCTTAAAGCAATATTCCAAGAGTGGGTATCATCATTCATCTCTCTTTGATCTATTACTGCCTTCTTACCCTCAAATATGTACTCAACGGGATCCTCAATTGTTACAATATGGCAAGATCTAGTCCTGTTTATATCTTCTAACAGTGCAGCCAGTGTAGTACTTTTCCCGTGACCTGTAGGACCTGTTACAAGTACTAACCCTTGTCTTAACTTCGTTATCTGATGGTAAATCTGAGGAAGCATTAGTTCCTCAATAGTTCTGACTCTAGTAGGAATTAGTCTGAATGCAGCTGAAAGATTCTGCATAGAGTAGTATGCATTTACCCTAAATCTTGCACTTATATCTCCAGTAAAAGAATAAGCAAAGTCTATCTCTCTGTTTACATCTAAAAGTTCTTTCTTATCATCAGAAAGTACTGAGAGAACTAATTCTTCCGAATCTTTCGGAGTAATAATTTTCTCTCCGACATTAACCAAAACACCATCTATTCTAATAGTAGGAGGGTATCCTACAGAGATATGTAAATCAGAAGCATTTTTGCTAATAACTTCTGCCAACAATTCATCTATTGCAAATTTATCACTATTAC
>CAZCCQ010000045.1:0-4977 GCA_964497595.1 uncultured Candidatus Saccharibacteria bacterium
ATACCTCCCACCAGCTGTAAAATCCTCTAACCATTCTGTCTTATCCCCACTATCTGCAGAGTGTAATGAATCAGAGTACTGAATTCTATCTATATCATAGTAATCATCAAGTACAAAATATTTATTTATCTTGTATCCCAATTTATCTAAGAGTAGGGTAGTACTTAATCTACAAACTCTACCATTACCATCTATAAATGGATGAATATATACAAAATCATGATGATATATACCTGCTTTTAGTATGTCTAAATCTTCTGAGGTATTTGTCCAATCTATTAACTCCTCAAGAAGTTTTTCAATTCCCTTCCTAGTATGTTCAGGTGGATCATGCTTTACAACCACAGTACCCTCCTCAGAGGGATTTCCTACAACAACCTTCCTGTCTCTTATCTCTCCTGCAATTTCATCTTCAACCCCTTCTAAGAGTTCCTTATGGATTTTAAGTATGGTATCTATATCTAAAGTGTCATATTCTTTACCTATTCGTTTAAGAATCTCAAAATAGTTTTTAACTTCCTTCTCATCTCTATTGGCTGGTACTCTACCACCTAATATTAAGTTAGTAACTTCCTCTTGAGAGAGTGGGTTACCTTCAATACTGTTAGAAGAAAAAGATGATTTAACAAGATTATGTTTTTCTAGATTAAGAAGTAGTTTCTTAGGAACAACTTGTGATTCTAATTGTCCATACAGTCTTTCTACAGTGGAGATATTTTCTAAGAGTTTTTTACTTAGTTTGTAATTAGGATTTAACATAGTTTATTATATGGATTTGTCAAATAATTGTCAAGTTATTTGACAAGGTATTTGTAAACAAAAAACAGATTTATCCACAAAAGATATAGGAGGGTAAACGAGAATGTAACGGAGGGGTAATAATAAGCACATTGACTTTGTTGTGTTAAATCAACGTTCTTACTTCGAACAGAAGGGGTTTTTAAATGGGGCTTTTTCAGACTTTTTTATACACCAGGCCATGTTTTTGAAAACATCAAATTTCAAGGGTCTAATTCTTGTATAACAACGGGATTATTTAGGGGTAGTGTACGGGTCTATGAGGAACCAATGAAGTTTGGCGGAATGGACGGGGCTCGAACCGACTGAAAATATTACCAAATAACAAAAGGGTTTCTTGAATACAATGTTCGAACACCGTTCACTAGGAGAGACAGGTCAGCTTACTTAACTACCCTTTCAAATACTTTTATTATATAATCTTTAAGTAAGTTAGTTACTTCTCAAAATGAAAAAATCGTATAGAGCAGGGGCAGTGGTAATAAATAATGAAAATAAAATAGCTTTAGCAAATGAACATCTTTGGGGATTTCCAAGAGGGGGTGTAGAAGAGAACGAAGAATATATAACAGCTGCTAAGAGAGAAGTACTAGAAGAAGTAGGCTTAGAAGAATTTGATTCGATAGAAGAGCTTGGTGTTTATGATAGATATCCTAGTGGAATAACAGAAGATACTCCAGGAGCATATCCAATGGAAATACATATGTTTCTTTTTAAAACCAACTATACAGGACCTCTAAATCCAAAAGATGAGTCTGTGAAGGAAGCGGGGTGGTTTAGCTATGAAGAAGCATTAGAGAAACTAACTGATGAAAAAGATAGAGAATTTCTACAAAATCATTTGGAAAAGATCTCGGAATCTCAAGAAGAGTGGTTATTATCCACAAAACATAGTTAACAGAAACAGGACTCTCACCAATTAAAGATTTTTGGTATCAGCAGATAATGAAGCTACAAAGGGGTTCTTCCTTCGGACGGAGGGGTACTAAGAACTGGTCCGAAAATGGATATTTTCATCCACCAGGCCTTACTTTTGAAACTTTCACTTTTTATGGTCAAAATAACTCAATCCCCATAAGGGTTTTAAAGCATAGTGGACGGGTCTTGTAGCAACCTTGAAAGAATGGCGGGATGGACGGGACTCGAACCAAGGAGAAATATTATCAAATAGGTAAAGGATTTGTTGAATATAAAGTTCGAGCATTGTTCCTCAGGTCGGACAGGTCTATATAGAAATTTTGTCAATTGACTGCCAAGCTAATTGACAACCAACCAAGAAGGTGGATAAGTGTTGTTCTAATGGGCAAAAACAGATATAATTAAATGGATACTATAAGTCGTATCGTGTTCTTTTAAAACCAAATATTCAGTCAGAGAGGAGATTGAAATGAAAAGAATTTCGCAAGAAATTTTGTGTGATGACTTTTTCCTAATTTCTGATGATCAGAGGAATCTCATATTCTCTCCTCTTCGTAGGATTGTATTTGAGGTTTTTGATCTCGGAATTAAAGAAATAAGAAAATGTCAAAAGGATGGAACTATTGAATCCTTGCTTATGGAGAGAGCTGTACAAGAAAAGAAAGCTATGGTGAATCGAGTTGGAAGACCGTTCAAACCAATGAGACTTGTGCTCTCGTTAACTTCTGATTGTAATCTTCGTTGTATTTATTGCTATGCTGAGGCTGGAAAACAACACAAAACCATGTCTTGGGAAACTGCAAAAAGTGCAATTGACGAAACAATGAGGAACTTATTAGAAGAAGGAAAGGAGAAATTTCAACTAACTTTCCATGGTGGAGGAGAACCTTTTGTTGCTTTTAAACTTATGAAGAAGGCTGTTGAATATGTTAATTCTAAGTGGAAAGGGAAAAAGGATTTCTCTGTAGTTACCAATGGAACTTTAATAACGCCAGAAGTCGCAGATTGGTTAGCAGAGAATGATTTCAGACTAACGGTTTCGATAGATGGCCCACCAGAGATTCAGAATCGTCAGAGGCCAAAAGCAAATGGGGAAGGATCTTATGAAGATGCTATCTCTGGAGCTATGCTACTGAAAGAAAGAGGTTTGAAGTTTGGTATTCGATCGACAATCACAAATGCGAATGTCTATCTAATGGAAGATCTTCTCAAAATAGCGAAAGATTTAGGTTGTGGCTTGAAACTAGAACCTTTTACCCCCGTGGGTAGAGGTGCTGATGAAGAGATTCTTTCGCAGGACGCTTATTTCGAACAGTTTATGTTCGCTTCGGAATTGGCTAAAGAGATGGATGTTCCTTTGAAGTCAACCTATTCCTCTGGTTTTGATCCAAAGTGTATCTTTTGTGCCGGTGATGGTGAAATGTTTTGTGTTCTTCCGAATGGCAAGATCTCTACATGCTCAAGAGTTACAAAAGATGACGATTTGCTTGCTAGCACCTTTATCGTTGGTAGAGTATTAGATGAAAAGGTCGAGATTGATGCTGTTCAAGTCGAAAGTTTAAGGCATCTCAATGTCATGTTCTATGACCAGTGCAAAGATTGTTTTGCAAAATGGTATTGCATGGGGGGATGTCATAATACTCGACTTTTGAATGATGGTGTTATGCCAAAGAACCATTGTGATTTGGAAATGCAATTTCTTTGGGTGAACCTAATAGAATCGGTGGAATCTAATAAGAAAGGAGAAAAAGCTCATGACTGAACGACTGTTTGGTAATGTTGTAGTTCTGGCAGAGGCTGACACTACAGTTGCAAATTGCAATCCCGAATGTTACGGCGATTGCCAAGACAACTGTGATTGTTACTGTGAAAGTTACTGCACAGACGATGATGACTGGGATTAGCATTTATGCTATCCTGATTGTATCCAACTAACCCTCTGGGGGTAAAAACACTTTACTCCCAGAGGCAATTCTTAAAAAAATGAAAATATCTGTACAGACAAATAAAAACGTAATTTTCTTTGAAACTTTAATATCTTTTATTAATAATGATAAAGACTTACACCCATTGGGGATGAAAGTAATAGAAGAGTTTAAAGACATAAAGAAATTAAAATCTTTCGAAGAATTCCAGAAGAATATTAAAGAAAAGAGAGCACCTTCTCATCCCTGGCAATATATCTTCCTGTCGATTAACCTAAATGATGATCTTACTCCTAAATCTCTCTCTCCAGTAGATGGATTTGGTCCTAACAGGGAGAAGTCATATATGGAAAATATCTACCCTATTGTAAAGAAAATACATACAGAATGTAATTTTGAGGAAATATATAAAAAGAAAATACTTCCTGAATATAAGGTTGTAGCTAAAGATATTCAGCAACTTTTAGACAAAAGAAATCCAGGAGATGTTTTAGGAGATTTTTGGAGTAACCAGTTGAATACAAAGCTAATCTTTATACCAGATCCTTTACGAGTAGGAGGAGGAAGTGGTGTCTCGAGGGGAAAGGAATTTTATTCCATAACAGGTACAGTAGAGACGGAGAAGGGTATCATCTTTAAAGATTCTCATATGATATCTAATCTGCTACATGAATATTCACACTCGTTTTTCAAAACCTATCTTTACAAAAGTGAAGACTTGTTTAAGAAAAACGAAGAGATTTCTAACACTTTATTTGAAAGAATAAAGGAAGAAAAAGAGAGTGAGGTATTTAAGAATTATGGGAAACCTACAATATATTTTGAGGAGACTTTTATTAGATCAGTACAGATTCTTCTGAGTAAGAGGTTCTTTGAGAAGGCTATGAACAAAGATATGGAAATCAAGGCTTTGGAACAATTAAGAAAGAGGAAAGAGGAAGGGTTTATTTTTATAGAAAAATTCTACAAGGAATTAGAGAATAATCAAAAACCTATGGATTCATATATCAAAGTTCTAGAGAGTATTGTAAATAATTAGAGGTATTTGATTATCCACAGAATATAGCTAACAGAAACGAGAACGGAACGGAAGTGTTTTTTATTGAATATCAAACTTACTCTGTTACAAAGGGCTTTCACCTTCGAACCGTGGGGTACTAAAAACTAGCCTGAAACGAGCTTATTTCATCCACCAGGATGTGAAATTGAAAAACTTAAAATTAGAGAGGATTTTATGAAGCAACCAAGGGATTCCTAAGTATAGTGGACGGGTCTTGTCGCAACCTTGAAAGAATGGCGGAATGGACGGGGATCGAACCCGCAACCTTCGCAGTGA
>CAZCCQ010000046.1:0-4915 GCA_964497595.1 uncultured Candidatus Saccharibacteria bacterium
ACCTTCTTCTAAATGCTTACTTAAGAATAGGACTTTCACTGTTGGAGTATACTATTTTGAGTACTATATCTTCCTTTGTTCTATTTTGGTTTGTGCTAAGATTACACGATAGAGTGGGATTTATAGAGATATTAACCTCTTTAATGAGTTCACTTCTAATATCTACAGTAATGGCTTTGAATTGGGATAGAAATGTATTTGTAATACCTGCAGTTGGTAGTTTAATATTCTATCTTGTGATTTCAATATGGAGCATAAGGTTTTCTGGGAAATTTAAGCTGGTAGATTACTTAGCTCCTGTCCTCTATGTGATATTTGCTATGACTTTAATTTTTACGATGTAATATGGAGGATTCATTTATACTAAAGATAGGTGGTTCAATTCTTTACGATAGTGAGTTGAATATAAATTTTGAGTTATTAAATAAAGTTAAGGATTGGTATGGAGCTTCAAAAAGCAGATATAGAAAGATAGTTATAACAACGGGAGGTGGGGATCTGTCTAGGATGTTGCAAAGAAAGGTTAGTACGAATATCTCTAATACCAAATCACTTCACGAGATTGCAATGTCGGTGACCCAAACAAGTGCTAACTTGGTAGGAGGCTTTTTAAATGATGAGAATGTATATATACCTAAGACATTAGGAGATGCATATGAATACTTGATGCAAGAGGGCGTAGGGACGCTTGTAAGCGGTGGTTTGAAGGTGGGGTGGAGTACAGATATGGATGCTGTGATATTTGCCGATATCTTGTCCCAAAAGAAGGTAATAAAGATATCTGATGTTATGTATCTTTATGATAGTGATCCAAATGAGAATTCTGAGGCTAGAGCTATAAGGAATATTTCGTGGGAGGAGTATTTTACACAATTCTCGATAACAGATAATGATGCTCACCAACCAAATCTTAGTATTCCAATAGATAAGGGATGTGCCAGATTTTGTAGAAATAAGGGAATATCGGTGTTTCTGTGTGGAGGAGACAATCTTAAATCGGAAGAGACTCTCTTGGATATTTTTACAGATGGGACTTTAATACACCCTTAGCTAATCTTCTTGATTGTGTATTCTTCTACCCCTGAAGGTGTTTCTATCTTAACCTTACTTCCTAGTTTCTTGCCCATAATGGACTCTCCAATAGGTGAAAGGTGTGAGATTTTGCCTTCTAATGGGTTAGCTTCTTCTTGACTTGTTATTTCATATACTAGATTCTTTTGCCCAGAGAGTGTAACTGTATCTCCGATACCTACTTTTCCCTTATTCTTGTCCTTGATGACCTTTGCATTTTTTATCTTGTTCTTTAAATCTGCAATTCTTTCTTCGTTGATATTTTGTTCTTCTATCGCCATAGAGTATGCATCATTCTCTCTTAGATCTCCTTGGTTTCTCATTTCATTTAGGGTATTAGCAATTTTGATTCTAATAAGTTTTTCTCTTTTCTCTACTTCTTTGATTAGTTTGTCTAGGCCAGCTTTCGTTGTTTGGTAAAGGTTGTTTTCATCCATAGCCTTTTTGTATTTATCTTAATCGGACCGATAATATACTCTAGAGTTTGGTATGTCAAATAAGTAGGAACCTGTAGTACAGTATAAAATATCGAGATAATATGATAAAATCAACCTCGTAGGTATTGCCGCTATCGTCTAACGGTTAGGACATAGGATTCTCAATCCTACAATCGGGGTTCGATTCCCCGTAGCGGTACCAGTTCATATCTAATTTTATACTTTACTAAGTATGAAATATTTCCTAGCTTTCGTTGTTACTTTAGTTGTTCTGTTTGTTATTCCTATTTTAGTGTATGGGATCTTTTCCAAATTCTTTGGAGTTAAAGAACCAGAGAAGAATTCCAAGTTTTTTTTAAGTGTACTTTTACAAAAGATAGGTAATGCAATAGCTTTCGTTTGGATATTTACAATGATTCCTAGTCCTAATTGGTTAATGTATGCTCTAGCTTGGTTTGTTATGTTTGCTATTGTTGAGATAGGACAGGCATTATTACCTACATATTCTAAGAAGGAAGCAATTGCTGGAATTATCTCGGAAGCTATATATTTCCCATTAGCAGCATATCTTTTGACACTAATATTCTAGTTAGTTGGAGAAAAAGAAGATATGGCTGGTTTGATATGGTTAGACCTTGAAGAAGGATTTAACAAGATTTCATATGGAGGATGTGAAGAATTCTTTGATATAATTAGAAAATATTTGAATAAGTAGTATGACCAAATTCGACATAATAACAATATTTCCTAACATAGTAGAGGAATATATAAATACAGGAATTGTAAGAATAGCAAGAGAGAAAGGTCTTGTTGAAATAAATGTACATAATCTTCGAAAATGGACTAATGACAAACACAAAACAGTAGATGACACACCGTATGGAGGAGGTCCTGGAATGATAATGAAAATAGAACCAATATACAAAGCTATACAGGAATTAAAAAAAGAGAATAGTATTGTAGCTATAACTACTCCCAAAGGTGAAAAACTTGCTCAAAAGAAACTTGCAAAATTCTCCAAAGAAGAAAACTTACACATAATTATTCTCTGTGGAAGATATGAAGGATTTGATCAAAGAATACACGATAACCTAGTGGATTATGAGTTCTCCATAGGTGACTATGTACTCTCAGGTGGAGAAATACCTGCTTTAACTTTGATAGATGGCATTACTAGGTTAATTCCAGGTGTTTTAGGTAATGAAGTATCTTTAGAAAATGAGTCCTTTAATGATAATTTCTTGGAGTATCCTCAATATACAAAACCAGAAGAATTTAATGGTTGGAAAGTTCCAGATGTACTTCTGTCGGGCAATCATAAGGAGATAGAGAAGTTCCGAACCAGTAGCAAGAAAATGGTATAATCTAGTATACACAGATTTCAGTTTGTTAGGATTGGATTTAAATTAAGTTTCAACGAGTATGAAAAATGACAAAATTATTATTACTGAATATAAATTACAGGAATTAAAATCAGAGCTGTCATCGCTTAGAAAGAAGAAGAAAGAATTAGGGAAGAACTTAGAACAAGTTAGACTAAGTGATATTAGTGAAGATACAGATTCGGTAGTTGCTGTAACAGAGGAGATTAACAATGTCGCCCAAAGGATGAGTGAGATAAAAGAGACTATTGATAACGCAAAAGTTCTTGACAAGAAGAAGTGCAATGTAAACAAAATTCAAATAGGGTCAGTTGTTGATGTTGAAAGTGGTGGTAAAAAATCTCAATACACGATAGTTTCTGATGTTGAATCAGATCCTCTTTCAAACAAAATCTCTGATATTTCTCCATTAGGAAAAGCTTTAATGAAAGCTAAGAAAGAAGATATTGTTTCAATTACTATCAAGGGAAAGAAGATAGAGTACAAGATATTGGATATTTGTTAGGAGAGGATTTCATCTAAATCTTCTATTTTTACTCTTTGCTGTTCCATACTATCTCGATCTCGTACAGTTACAGTATTGTTTTCTAGAGTCTCGTAATCGATAGTAATACAGTATGGTGTACCAATTTCATCTTGGTATCTGTATCTTTTACCGATATTTCCGCGCCCATCCCATACTACTTTGTAGTTATCAGAGAGTAAATCAAATACTTCTCTAGATTTTTTTACTATATCTTCTTTGTTTCCGACTAGTGGGAATATTGCTGCTCTGTATGCTGCTATGTTTTTGTGTATTTTGAGAACTGTTCTCGTATTTCCTTCTCCTAGGTCTTCTTCTTCATATGCATCAAGGAGTAGGAAGAGGAATGTTCGTGTAACACCTCCTGATGTTTCTACAATGTGTGGTATGTACTTTTCTTGAGTATTAGGATCGGTATATGTTAGATCTGTACCTGAGAATTTCATATGCTGTGTTAAATCATAGTCTCCCCTCCAGTGTATTCCCTCGTTTTCTGCCCATCCCCACGGAGTTAGATACTCTATGTCGTAAGCATCTTTTGCATAGAATACCAATTTGTCTTTGGGATGTTGATAGAATCTTAAATTCTCTTTGTTTCTGTAGAGTCCTTGGTAGAATTTCATTCTCTCTTCTTTCCAATACTCAAACCATTTCTCCATTTCAGAAGGATGTACAAAAAACTGTAAATCCCACTGTTCGAACTCTCTGGATCTAAAGGTGAATTTACCAGGAGTCACTTCATTTCTAAATGCTTTTCCTATCTGTGCTATACCAAAAGGTATTTGTTGCCTTGTACTGTCTACTACATTTTTGAAATCAAGATATATATTTTGACAGGCTTCTCCTCTTAGGTAAGCCTCTGTTTTTGCTCCTTCGATTACACCAACTTCTGTTTTGAAAAGTAGGTTGTATGAGCGAGGTTCTGTAAATTCAGTGCCTTTACACTTGGGGCACTCTTTTTCTATATCTTCTGGTCTAAATCTTTGGTGACATTTCTTACATTCAACTACTTCATCTCCGAAATTTTGTATGTGTCCTGAAGCTTCCCATACTTTAGGATGTGTGATGATAGTCCCATCTATTCCGACCACATTTTCCCTTTTGTCTACCATATTTTTCCACCAGTATCTTTTGAGGTTATTTAGCATTTCTACTCCTACAGGACCGTAGTCATAGAACCCCCCTATACCTCCGTAGATTTCTGAGTTTGGATATATGATTCCTCTTCTTTTGGCTAGTGCAACGATTTTATCTAGTAAGTTGTTATCTTTCATACAGCTCATTATATATTATACATTTAGATATGGGTAGGGAAGGGTGGTTTAGTCAAGACTAATACGCTTTGAATCCAGTTTCTTGTTTGTACATAACAGTCTCGGTACCAAAGTATTTTTCCGATAACCTCATATACCTTACATCGTGAGTGACTACCAGCAGTGGATTGATAGCATTGAATAACTGTAAGTCCCTCTCCATAAATACTCCGGATGTACTACTTGATT
>CAZCCQ010000047.1:0-4882 GCA_964497595.1 uncultured Candidatus Saccharibacteria bacterium
AGCTACTCGGGCCTCCCTAGGAGTCTATTATATATGGGAAGTATAGTCAATATGAGGTGCTCTAGGAAGGGGCAGAGTCATAGAGCTCAATAAGAAATGTGGGTTCCCTCAACTCATCTCCAAAGAGGTGAGCGATTTTCTCTGTTTGGGATCCCTAGCTCTTAAATCGTGGAGCTATGAAACCGCCATAATCCCCCTAGAGCAATATATTCTTACATAAAAAAAAGTGGAAGACAAATAGGTTTGGGCCTATAGATGACATTAGAAAAAGCCTAGTACAGTAAGGGTTTTTCCTAAAATAGAAGAGATGATTAGAGACGCAATGGAGCCAAATGGGAAAACAGGGATGATGAGGAGGATTATGAGCAGAATAGAGAATTTTTCTAATTCCTCCCAATAGTATCGAATACTTCTTGGCAGTATAGCTCTTACTATTTTGTGCCCATCAAGTGGAGGAATAGGTATGAGGTTAAATACTGCTAATACCAGGTTAATCATTGCAAAGGTGATAAGGAATGTGAGAGCAATATCTGGAGCGTACGGTTTTACAAGGAAATGAATCAGTGCTGTTAGTAGTAGAGTGAAAATATTAGAGAGTGGTCCTGCTATAGATGTAATTGCTGTTCCTATCTCTCTATTCTCAAAGTTATGCTCATTTATTGGGACTGGCTTACTCCAGCCGAATCTAAGTAGGATCATAGACAAAGCACCAATCGGATCGATATGAGATATGGGGTTTAGCGTTAATCTGCCACTCATCTTGGGTGTGAGATCACCAAGTTTTACTGCAGCCCAGGCGTGAGCATACTCGTGGATAGTGGAAGCGATCAAGATCGAAGGAATAGCAAACAGAACCCAGTAAATTGTCTCTGCTGAAAACAGCCCCATATCCCATTATACCAAATATCCCCTTGAGGTCTGACCCTCCTCTGACCCCCGAAAATGAAAAACGCTATGGTGTCTGCATTGACGTGATCGAGGGTCTGACCCCGTCCTGACCCCGCGATGGAGGTAGTAGTAGCTATTGTCTTTCTCTTTTTCTTGCTATATAATGCGATGCTATGGCAAAAATGTGTCAAATTTGTGAAAAAACAACGGTTTCTGGGAACAGAATCCAACATAAGCACTCTGTAGGATGGAGATACAAAGCTCCAAAGACCAAGAGAGGTTTCAAACCGAATCTTAGAAAAGTCCTTGTTGAAGTAGAAGGAGTTCCATCTAAGATTGATGTTTGTATGAAGTGTTATAAAAAAATCAAAAAGGAGGCGTAGTATTTCTTTGTTCTGACTGATGTAAAGAACTCCTCGAGTTCTTTTCTTTTTAATGATAAAATTGAATATATTATTTGATACAGTATTAGTTAAATGGGTGTATTAGACTCTGTTTGGGAACTAGTAACATATGATCTCGGGATAGATTTGGGTACCGCCAATACTATGGTGTATATGAGGAATCACGGAATAGTGGTTTCAGAACCATCTGTTGTGGCGATAGATAAAAGGTCAAAAGTTGTCTTAGCGGTAGGTAAGGAGGCAAGGCAGATGATTGGTAGAACTCCAAGTAATATCGTAGCAGTAAAGCCTTTAAGAGATGGTGTCATATCTGATTTTGATACCACACAGGCTATGATTCATCATTTCATTACAAAAGCACATAAGTATTACAACAAAGGGTTTAAGTTGGCTAGACCAAGAGTAATTGTAGGAGTACCTTCTTCTGTAACTGAGGTAGAAAGACAGGCGGTTATCGACGCTGTAAAAACAGCACAGGCAAGACAGGTGTATATAGTGGAGGAGGCAATGGCGGCAGCGATTGGTGCTGGCTTACCAATAGAATCTGCATCTGGAAGTATGATAATTGATCTCGGAGGCGGTACAACGGATATTGCAGTTTTTTCATTGGGTGACATAGTTGTTGACAAGACGATGAAAATTGCTGGAGATGAAATGGATGAAGATATCATTAACTATGTGAAAGGGAAGTACAATATGCTGATAGGTGAGAGAAGTGCTGAAGACATTAAAATAATGATGGGCTCTGCGGTACCTTTGAAGAAAGAGAAGAAGTACGGAGTGCAAGGAAGAGACCTTCTTACGGGACTTCCTAAGACAGTAGAGTTAAGTAGCATTGAAGTTCGAGAGGCAATTATGAACACGATTTCCTTGATAACTGAGGCAGTAAAAGATGCTATAGAGGAGACACCTCCAGAGCTATTAAAAGACCTTCTGTCTACAGGAGTATACATTGCTGGAGGAGGTGCTTTGATAACAGGATTGGATACTTTTTGGACTGAAGAACTTGGAATACCAATAAAAATAGTAGATGAGCCTATGTCAGCTGCTGCTAGAGGTACAGCTTTAATGCTTGATCACATAAACTTGCTTGATAGGGTACAGAAGTCTTGGGAAGAATTAGTTTAAGTAATTACTTTCTAAATGAGGAAGATAACTGGAAACAACTATTTTACAGAACAAATGCTTTTGCCAATAGGGTTTCTTTTAGCAGTACTATTTCTTTTGCTTAATTTTGTCCCATTTCTTCTTCCTATTCGCTCAGGTATATCTTTCCTTTTTGAACCGATTTCTGCGAATGCAATAGAGACTTCTTCAAAGATAAAGGGGTTTTTTAATAGTTTTGTAAATATTGGAGATATCAGTAAGGAAAATGCAGAATTGAAGCTTGCTATGTATGAAAAAGACATAAATAATGCGTATTACCTTACTCTTAAAGAAGAAAATGATTCTCTAAGAAAGCAAATAGCCTTGGGAAATATGGAGGATAAGTATGCTCTTGCCAAGAACCTAGGTACGCAGAGTGTTGGATATATTAAGTTGGATGTAGGGACAAGAGATCATATTATAAAAGGGGACATTGTTTCTTTGGGGAATATACTGGTGGGGGTAATAGAAAGGGCAGATCTGGAAGGTTCTCTCTTGGTTCTCCCAATAGCGAAAGGAAGTAATTTTGAATGTATTGTGACTTCTGTTGGTGTTGAAAGTGCAAAAGTATCTGAACAACTCCTAGTTATTAGTAAAGCAGTTGCTACAGGGATGGGTGACTATATAAAGATAGAGAATATTTCGAAGAATTCTACTGCAAAAGATGGCGATATTGTAGTAGTTACAGACTCAAAAGTGGGAAGATACCTCATACTTGGCAAATTAGTTAATTTGTCAAACAATCCTGCAGAGACATCAAAAAGTGCTTTGGTTTCTCCACTAATAGATTATGAAAATGTAATGAATATGTTTGTAAGGATAAATTAGTTAAAAACGGTAAAATGCAGATTTTAAAATTAGTATATATTTGGGTTTCTCTCTTTCTCTTACTGTTTCTAGAGAGTTTTTTTCATAACCTAATAGGATTTCATCTTGTTTTCTTACTATTTCTTTTTTTGTATAGGAAAATTGATTGGAAGTGGCTGTTGGGAGCAGGGGCTACAATGTTTCTGGTTTTGGATGTAGTTATGCATTACTCTTTCGGGAGTAATCTTCTCATAGCTCTTATCCCCCTCTCCATATATGTATTAGCTTCTATGTTTGTATCAGCAGAAAGTGGAGTAGTATCGTATCTAGTTAAATTCTTTGTAGTTTTCCTCTACTACATTCTCCTTGCAGTAGTTCCGATCTTTTTCTTGGAAGGCCATTTTGGCTTCTTGGACAAAGGGGTAATTTTGAAAGCACTTGTTATGTCAGTTCTTTCAACACTCTTACTATATATTGGAGACAGATTGCAGTATGTTTTTAGAAAGAAGGGTAGCGATTCTTTAATTCGTTTTAAATAATAGATAATGGGCTTAAAATTTTCGAAGAAAGTACAAAAGAAGGTAGCTAAGAACAAGAATTTTGGATTAAATCTTGATAAGAAGGGTTTAGTTCAAGATCTTTTGTTTTCTGTTAGGCAGAGTTCAGTAGATACATTTAATCCAGCTTGGAACTATGTTCTTGTATTTGTGCTATTCCTGTTAATCTTTGGCTTTTTGATAGTTCAGCTATCCTCTTTGCAGATAGCTCAGGGAAATGAGATGTTGAATAGATCGAAGAATAATCAGATTAAGATACAGAGAGATGCTGCCTACAGAGGAGTTATTCTTGACAGAAATGGAGCGCTACTTGCCGAGAATGTTGCGTCTATGAATGTATATATTTCTATTGACAAGTATCTTGATGAGAAATGGTTTGTAAAAAATAGCGAATTGGAGAAGACCTCTAATACCCTCGAGGGTATTCTGGGTGATTCGTGGAAAGAGGTGGATTCCACAGGTGCCGTGAAATATTCATCTATCTCAGAGAAGATATATTCTGCGTATGAAAAGAGTAAGTACTACTTTACGGACATATTGATATCGAGGAATATAAGTGATGAGATGGCAATTAAGATAAAGGCGAAAGCGGATGAATTGCCTGGTGTTTTTATAGATAGTGGTAGCAAAAGACAGTATCCACAAAAAGACCTATTCTCTCATATATTCGGGTATACGGGAGAGGTTACAGCTGATGATTTGAAGAATTTAGAGTATGTCACTTCCACAGATGTCGTAGGAAGAACTGGTTTAGAGAGAAAATATGATGAAAGATTGATTGGTGAAGATGGGGAGACTGCTTGGGAGGTGGATGCACTAGGAAGGACGCTTTCCTCTGAAGGATATATTCTTAAAGAGCCAAAAGCTGGGGAAAATTTGTATTTGACTATTGATCTTCCAGCTCAGCAGAAAATGTACGAGTTAATAGAAAAGGGTGTAGCGAGTTACAAAGCTGTGGGAGGTGCTGGGATAGTCCAAGATGTCTCTAATGGAGAGCTTTTAGCATTGGTCTCGTATCCAAGCTATGACAACAACCTATTTATAGGAGGGATCTCTCATTCTAACTACAACAGCCTAATT
>CAZCCQ010000048.1:0-4815 GCA_964497595.1 uncultured Candidatus Saccharibacteria bacterium
TATTCTTAATGCTTGTATCGTATGTTTGTTATCGTTTATGTAAGCCTTGAATGATTCTAAGTAGTCTTCAGGCTTTAGATCTCGACCATCTGTGGTTTTGAATAGGTACTCAGAAGTTACAATCTTAGCTTGTCTCTCTCTGGAAACAATTAACCCGTCTCTATATCTTGGATATCTTTTAACAAAGGTAATCCAGTTTGCATCTCCCCATCTTTCTAATTCTTGTTCGTTCTTGCTTGATAATCTGTCTTGTACAGAGTCTGCAAGTTTAAGTAATCCGTCTTTTTCAATACCGAACCTATCTTCAAGTTCTTGTCTTCCTTCTTCTGTAATGTTCTTATCCATTCTTCTAAGCTTGTTTGCCAAGATCTTTGCGTTTTTATCTATATTCGTTTCATTTTCTAATTCCTCTACCACCTCCTCTATGGACTTGGTGTTTGAAGGTGCTGTAGGCTCCATTACGCCTCCTTCTTTCTGCATAAACTCTATTACCCCCACTGCGTCAAATACTGTGAAATGGGTCTTTCCTATCTCGTTACAAAGTCTTGTACCTCTACCGATGATCTGTTCGTAAAGTATTCTTGATCTAATAGGGCGAATAAGTACAAGGTTTTCTACTTGGGGAATATCGACACCCGTTGAGAGCATATCTACTGAAACAACAATACTTGGCTTCTTCTCGTTTCTAAAATGTCTTATCCAACTATTAGCTTTATCAATTCTATATGTAATCTTTTGGATTTCATCTGGATCATTAATCTCTTCTTGTAGTAGTTTTACTAATTGATCCGCGTGATCTTCATTTACTGCATAGAATATTGTTTTAGGTATTCTTTCACCCTCTTTTTTAATGTATGAAAGTACTTCCTGTACTATCTTTCTATTTCTGTCTTCTACTGTAACTTTTCTTTCTAATGAAGCTGTTTGAATGTTTAATTCATCTTCAAGAAAGGTACTAAACCTGTATGTACCACCTCTGTCTCTTACTTCTACAGCTTCACCTTTTTGAAGTTCGATCTCTTTTGCCATATCGATATCTGTCTGTATCCTTACAGCGTCAAAGTCTACTAAGTATCCTTCGTGTACTGCTTTCTCATATGGGTAGTAGTAGATGTCTTTCTCTGTATGGCAATCAAAGTATGCGGCTGTATGAGCTGCTGGGGTTGCTGTTAATCCAATTTGATAGCTATCGAAATAGTCGAGTACATACTTCCATTTGTTGTAAATCGATCGATGGCATTCATCTGAAATAATTAAGTCGAAGCTATCGATTGGGAAGTCTGGATTGTATTTAATTTCTGAATCCCCTAATTCTTCCCAGTTCTCATCTTCAATGTCTGTATAACTTACCTTTCTTCCTGTTAGTGTTGCATATAGTCCTTGAATTGTTGATACATAGACAAATGAGTTAACATTTTGTCTGTTTTTTAAATTCTTGAGTTGAAGTTGTTCTGCTCCTAGATCTTTTGGATCTTCATCTCCTTTAAACAATCTATCAAAATATACTGGATATACAGTGTTAAATTTCTGTCCTGTTACTGGCTCAAATGTTGAAAATGCTGATATTGCTTGGGAAGCAAGTGATCTTCTATCAACTAGAAATAGGATTCTTTTGAAATATCCTGTTCTCATTAAGTGATATATCAATGCTGAAGCCATAAAGGTCTTTCCTGTCCCTGTTGCCATTGCAACAAGACCTTTTCTTTTTCCTTCTAGTATTCGTTTAACTGCGTATTCGACAGCTTCCTTTTGATATTTCCTTAATCCTTTTTGTCCGTACTTCTCAATAACTTGTTCTGTTTCGAGCTCTCTTAGTGCCTCATTTTTTGAATCTGAGAGCAATTCGTTTAATGCTTCTGGTGTATGGAATCCTTTTACTCGTCTTGGTATTGAATTATTGATATGCAATTCTTGGAATGTTATTTCATTTCCATCTGTGCTGTATATGAATGGTACTTTGTATTCTTCATATAGCTTCGGAAGGTCTATGTCTTGTGCGTATCTCTTAGCTTGTGCAATGACACCTTCTGTTGAGGTGTTATCCTTCTTGGCTTCTACAATCGCTATTGCTTTGCCATTAAAAGTTAATAAATAGTCCGCAGGTCCTGAAACTGTTTCAAATTCAACGATTGCTTCTTTACTGCTATTAGTGAGATCTTCTTTTGTTGGAGTGACTATCCATCCAGCGTCTTTTAGAAGTTTATCAATACTATCTTTCCTAGTATTCTTTTCACTTTTGTAAGTCTTCTTAAATCTGAATGGTAGTTCCATAATGTCTTATTATATCGCAGATTATTGTGTCTGAATAGCCATTTCTGATAGCTTTTGCTCTATTCTGTTCCAGTCTAAAATTAAATCTAAACTCTGATTCCACCAGTCACTAAATGGCAACTGTGAATCAGTCTTTTTTATTTCACTATATTGTCCAACTCGAAGTGTATCAGTCGATGGAATATTGTATGTACCTGATTCAGTAATCAACCATCTGTCGTGCAAGGAATTCTTTAATTCTGAATCTAAAATGACACGCATCTCTGCATTTATACCTTTGTAGTTGAGTTCTTCTTTTAATGATTTGAACTTTTCTCGTATCTTATGGTCTACTTTATTTATCGACGTTATTATTTTTACAGAGGAGATTTTTGAATCTGAACTTTCTGATATGCTTTCAGATATTAAATCCAAACCTACTACTGAAAAGTATTTGTCTACCCACTTAATCTCTCCATATTGAGCTTTGATTATATCCTTGAGGTGTTTTGTATTCGTGTATGGGCTTTGTGGTGTTATTAGGATCGTTTCTTTTTGAGCTCCTTCAAAAACGCTTCTTAATTCACTAATGATTGTCTTCTTTCTCTCTTGAATGAAGTCATTAAAGTCTTCAGATCCGAAATTTTCTCTCGTCAGTATTTCAATAGCCTTTCTAGAAAGAAGATGTGTTTGCATTAGATCGTAGAATTGTTCGTCATTTCCGATATTTCTCTTTATCTCGTTGAGGTAATCGCTTGGAAGTCTGTCGCTAATCTTCTTGTTTGTATCATTTGAAATAGGAGCTTTGTTTAATATCGTATTTATGTCTTTTATTCCGTTTTTCTTACCCCAAGATGCTGGAACAATGTGGTGATCTTCTAATACTGAATACTCTGGTAGATTGTTTGTATAGAAATCTCTTGCTTCGTTTCTAGCAAACAAACTGAATATTGCATTATATATAGCAGTATTCTGCCTATTCTCTCTAACCAAATCTAGATTCTCAATAGTATTAACGGCTCTTTGAACCACATTTGGTGTCATTGAATCGTCTTCTATCCATTTTTTGAGATCTAGGTAGTCTTTCGTCATTGTTGATTCAACACTGCTTGAGTAACTATTGGATAGTACAGAAGCCCAATACCATTGTGTAATCTTTTTATCAAAAGCTTGCTGTTTGGTTGAATCTAGTGACTCTTTTTCTTTCAGTAGAACAGCGAGAATTGGAGTCATTGTTGGGTAAGGAATAAACTTTGGTTGAAGTGATCCAAAATCCCTTGGATTCTCGATTTTGGCTAAAGCCTTTTGAGTATATTGCAGTGCTTCCTCCCAGTATTGTGTAAACTCTTCTGGGCTTGTCATAATAACTCGTTTCTCTTTTGAACCATCTTCTTTTCTAATTGTCCTTTGTGTATTAGGAACTAAGTAGTAAAGATATCTTGGCGAGCAATATCCTTGTAGTCTGATCGACATATACTGAAGTAGGTATATGTTCATCTTTTCCAACTCTTTATGGTTGTAGTTTTCTGAAGCAATTCTCCAGTTTTTCTTAAGCTCAATGTCGTGTGGCTTCAATAATGCGTTAAGAAGGTCAAAGATCGTAAGTTTCAATCCAGATGAGTTGATTTTCGTAAATATATCGCACACCTTTGCTACATCTATGTCCTTCGATAGCTCGATGTAGCTAATATCGTAACTATTTAGCAATGATTGGAAGAATTTCTCAAGTTTCTGTACTTTCTCTTCTTTTTCGGTATCGCCTTGTTTCTCTAACCAATTTCCGTACTGGACAACCCATTTATACCATTCAAAACCCTGACCAAGCAGGTAAAGTGGGAAGAGTCCTTCCTCAAACTGCTTTTCTAATGGACCTACAAATTCTTCAGCAGTTCTTTGTCTTGAAGTATTGTCATTTCTGTATTCAATTGATTCGTCCCAATCGTCTTCTAAAATACTGTTTAGTTTAACAAAGAAATAGAAACGAGTTTTTCTTTTTGGAAATGGCTCTGTAGGTGGAAAAAATGCATAATGTAGAGCACTAAGTCTCTGCTGTCCGTCAAGAACAATGTGTTGGGCTGTATATTTTAGTTTCTCTTTATTGATCTTGTTAAATCCGTATATAGACTCACAATTCAGTTTGTCGAAGTTTTCGGGAGTTGATCGCCAAAGAAGTAGTGTCCCAATGTAATAATCGGCGAATATAGATTGCAACAACGCTTGTATATCCCAAGGTCCCCATTCAAATTCTCTTTGGAAGTCTGGAATTACATAGAATCCAGAATCTATTGCAGTTAGTATTTTGCTAAGATTGTCTTTTGACGGAGTCTCTAGATCTCGCATTGTAATGCCTCGCTAAAATTACTTTTATAAGGATATCAGAAAAAGCCCATTTCTTACAGGATATATACATTGTTATTGTATAATTAGATATGAATAAGGACTTGTTTGAATTACATACTGAGATAAAATCTTTTATTAAAGATAAGTCTTCATCTTTTAAATTAGATCTCCCAACTACCTTATTTAAAAGGGAACTTAAAGCTGTATATAGAAAGCTGGTTCTTG
>CAZCCQ010000049.1:0-4643 GCA_964497595.1 uncultured Candidatus Saccharibacteria bacterium
TGAAATTCTCTTGTAACCAAGAAACTTTTTCAAAATACTTAAATATTGTAAGTAGGGTAGTAGCTAACAAACCGGGACTTCCCATATTAAATAATGTCTCTTTTGAAAGCAGTAAGGGGAAATTAACAATGAAGACTACTGATTTGGAATTAAGTATAAATACTTGGATAGGTGCTGATATTCAAGAGGACGGAAAAGTCACAGTTCCTGCTAAACAGTTATCTGAATTCATCAACTCAATACCAGAAGAAAAAGTTGATGTTAAGGTTGAAAAACAAAATTTTAATATATCAACATTGAATAACTCGGCAAGCTTCAATACAATGCCGTCTGATGATTTCCCTAATATTCCACAGATAGAAAAGGAAAAATACTCAGTAAGAGTAAATAAGGCAGATTTAGTATCTGCCGTTAATAGGGTTGCTTTTGCATCTGCTACAGATGATATTAAACCAGTTCTCACAGGTGTAAAGGTAGAGGTCGAAGATGACACACTATCTTTGGTCGCAACAGATGGATTAAGACTTTCAAAGCAAAGTCTTAAAATAGAGAAAGGAAGTGGGAAAAAGAGCTTCTTAGTACCAGTAAGAGCATTTTTGGAGTTGACATACATTATCTCAGAGCTTGATACGGACGAGGAGTGGGTAAATATCTACATTCTAGAGGAGAAGAACCAAGTTCTGTTTAGATTCTCTGATGTAGATCTAATCTCAAGACTCATAGATGGAGAGTTTCCTGAGTACAAACAGATAATTCCAGTAGCATACGAGACAAAATGCACTCTTAAAAGAAGTGACTTCCTAAATTCTCTTAAAGTAGTCAATATCATCGCAAGATCTGTACTTGGAAATAAAATGATATTGGATATAAACGGGAAAGAAGACAAGGTAACCCTCTCTGCAACACAAAGCGACTTAGGTAAAAATCAAAGTACATTTAGTACAAAAGCTGAAGGAGAAAATATTAAAATTGCATTTAGTGCAAGATTGCTTTCAGATATCCTAAACCATATAGATTCTGAAGATATCATATTTGAATGTACAGATCCTGTTAAACCAGGTGTATTCAAAATAGAAGAGGATAAAGAGTTCGTGCATCTCGTTATGCCGATGATGCTTTAGGTTTCTTTTCTTTTACAACATAACCGATACCGTGAACTGTCTCTATTATATTTTTATCCTGTAGTTTTTCCCTCAACCTCTTTATATGCACATCTATTGTATTGGAACCAACATACTCTCTGTAATCCCAAACGTGATCCAATAACTCACACCTTGAAATTGACCTATTCTTGTTTCTAACCAAATACTCAAAAAGATCATACTCCTTTTTTCTCACAGAAATCTCCTCATTCTGTTTGTACAAGCACTTCCCCTTAACATCTAGAGTTAAATCCCCAAGATAAATATTGTTGTCAACATAACTCTTCGGTCTCCTACACAAAGACTGAATTCTTGCTAACAATTCTTGCATAGGAAAAGGATAGGTCAAAACATCATCTCCACCACGGTTGAGAAAGTCTACCTTTTCCCCCCAACTTCCCTTGTTACAAACACCAAGAACCTTTGTCTCAGAGCTTTTCTCTACGATGAATCTTAAAATATCTTGACTTTTCTCGTTAGGCAGATTTGTGTTTAAAATCACGAAATCAAAAATCTTCTTCGAAACCAACCTTTTGTTTACAAAATTCTCATTATCCACACTCACCTTGTATCCGTAAGAATCCAAAGTCTTTGCCAAAATTTGCGAAAGAGTATTCGAATTCTCGACAATTAAAATATTCATAGGGGTATAAGAATAAAAATTATTTAGTGATAAGATAGTAAAAGAGAAAAAATATTTTTCAAAAACCTAGAGAAAACAAAATTATGAAATTCTTGCTAACAATTACTCTTTTGATGATTTCCTCTGTATCATTTCTGTATTATTTGCTAACAAACAGAAATTTTCTACCCTATGACAATCTCGGAGATATCAATATTTTGAATATAATTGTCTTTACTTTCCTTTCTATTACAACTCTTTTCTCCTTCTTCTCAATTCTTCTCTACATAGCAAACAAAATCCTCAAAAAAGAAGAAAGCAGAAAGGAAAGAATCATAAAAAGTATTAAAATATCATCAGTTACAACTCTCTTCCTTCTCTTTACTCTTCTCCTACACTTCTTTCATATACTGTCATTTGCCTGGGGCTTACCAATTCTGATTATTGTACTGCTCCTTCTTTTTGTTATATGATATTCCTATGAAAACAAAAGAAAATAAAAGTCTAAAAAATTTCGCAGAAGCAATATCAGGAGAAAAAGCTTTAAGGGATAAAGAACAAAAATTGCGGGAGAAGAAGAAAAAAGCAGTTCTAGATGAGAAAGACAGGAGAAGAAGAAATATTGTGGAAGGTTTCGAAACGGTAGAAACAGAAGAAGTACAAAAAAAGGATGTTGTACAAAACATTAAGCTTTTTGAATGGAAAGCCCCTGAAAGGCATAATATTAAATTAAATAGCAAAGGATTTCTACTCCTCATCTTCCTCATACTTCTTTTCATAGTTCTCCTTGCAATATTAGGACACTATTTTATGATTGCTGCCTTAGTTTCCCTAATATTCATCCTCTACGCTGCCGCCACAACAAAACCTTTAGTTGTGGAACACAAAATAACAGCAAGAGGAATTGATACTGCAGGAAAACTCTACGAATGGTATATGTTAGATAGCTTCTATTTTGCAAAGAAAGAAGAGTACACAACAGTCATTGTCACAACAAAATTAAACTTTCCTCGACTACTCATTATGTTAGTAAACAAGAAGGACAAAGATCCTCTCTTTGTTCTACTTCAAAAAAATCTCTTGTATGAGGAAATTAGAAAACAGGGGAAAATAGATGAAATATCATATGGTAAATATATCCCACTCGAGGAAATTTAATGGGGCTGGTCTGTGCAAAAACCCTTTGTGTATATGTACTATTTGAGAACTTTTTACTGGGAGTTAATACACTATCGGACAAGATATTAGAAATGATATAATTTCTAATTTGGAGAGATGCCTGAGTGGTTGAAAGGGAAGCTCTCGAAAAGCTTTATCCAGGTTTCTGGATCGGGGGTTCGAATCCCTCTCTCTCCGCCATATGTTAAAATAATATATGGATACAAAAAAGATATCTTCTGGAGTGGTGCACACAGTTCCTAGAGATTTGAGAGAAGCACTTTTATCAAATCCGAAAGTTCTAGATTTGTGGAATGGTCTTACTCCTTTAGCTCGAAATGAGTGGATATGTTGGACTATTACTGTAAAAAAGGACGAGACAAGGAAGAACCATATACAAAGGATATGTTCAGAACTACTTGAAGGAATACGCAGGCCGTGTTGCTGGGCAGGATGTAAACATCGTTAGAAGAAAGATAATATGAAGAAGAGAATAGACAAAACACATTGGATAATTCAGGCTTCTACTCTAATACTAGTTTCTTTCCTTTTGGTATATCTTCCCAAAACACTTGACCTTAAACCCTTTTTCGAACCAGAGCTATCAGGGAATCGGTATATTTTACCAGCAATTCTTCTGCTATTCTTCATTTCTCTCACATTTGTTTCTAAAAAAGAGAAGAAAATATTTACAAAATCCTGGTTTCTTACAGATTTCACATATTGGAATATATTTGCACTCCTTCTTTCTTTGATTGCGATTTTACACTATCTAACAAATTCCTTTGCATATGGCGTTTTTACACAGATATTCGCATATATTGCTCTCATACTGGGTTATGCAAATGAACTTAGAAATGAGATAATAGAGGAGAAAGTTAAAAACAAAAAGTAATATGCTATTACCGAAATTAAAAAGATATCAGAAAAAATATCCCTTTTCATATGCGTTTGGAGTATATCCTGTATTGGACTTATTTAAATTCCAGAAAGAGAAAGTTCTCAAGGTCTTGGTAAAAACAGAAGGTTTGGAGAGTGAAGGAGTTTCTGAAATTTTAAATATCTGTAAAAAAAGAAACATTCCTTTTGAGGAGAATGATCATCTGATAGAGAAGATTGCATACAAAGAAAATACCTATGTAGTAGGTGTTTTTGAGAAATATGAAGAAGAATTAGAAAAAGATGAAAACCATATTGTTTTAGTTAATCCAAGTAATACAGGGAACTTAGGCACTATTATTCGATCAATGGTTGGTTTCGGTTTTAAAAATCTAGCAATTATTAAACCAGGTGTAGATATTTTTGACCCTATGGTTGTTAGGTCCACAATGGGGGCCTTGTTTAGAGTCCATTTTAAGTATTTCGAGAGTATCGAGGCCTACACAGAGGCCTACAACGACCATTCCATATACCCATTTATGCTTGATGGTGCTAAGAATATTTTGGATGTAAATTTCAAAGAACCGTTTTCATTTGTACAGGGTAATGAGGGGAAGGGTTTAGATCATTTTTACAAGGAAATGGAGAAGAACGGAGGAGAAAGTATATATATTCCACATTCAAAAGAGATTGATTCATTAAATCTTTCAGTTGCTACAAGTATTGGTATGTGGGAGTTCAGTAGAAAAAATATGTAAAAAATGGTATAATACTGATGTTCTTTACCAATATGGGGACGTCAGGCTATCGACAGAAGCTTGATTCTAGTTATCACAAACCGT
>CAZCCQ010000050.1:0-4595 GCA_964497595.1 uncultured Candidatus Saccharibacteria bacterium
GACCTACCTGTGACGATTTTCTACTATTTTTTTCCTTATCGTATACTACAGGAAATGTTTTTACCAAGGAGAGTCTATCACCAAAAGAATCCATTGTACCTGCCATAATCAAGAATTCTATAGCTTTCTTACTAACATCTTCGTACATTCTATGTACAAAGTCGTCTAAACTAGCAAATTCTCCAAATTCATTTCTATTTTTTACTATTAGTTTTACTAAATCTGTTCCGACATTTTTTATACCCCCTAGACCAAATCTGATTCCGTTTTCTCCTTCTACCGTGAAGTAGTATCCACTTCTGTTAATATCTGGAGGTAATACATCTATTCCTAACCTTTTACACTCTTTTAAATCAAGTATTATTCTATCGAATTTCTCTAAGTCTCCCTCAAGAAGAGCCGCCATATATTCAAGGGGATAGTTAACTTTCAGATATGCTGTCCAGTAAGAGATGGTAGCGTATGAAGCGCTATGTGCCTTGTTAAATCCGTAGTTTGCAAATTGTAAGAGTTTCTCCCAAAGCCTTTCTACTTTAGATACATTAAAACCTCTCTCTGTTGCTCCTTGTACAAATACTGGCTTTTCAGCATCCATTACCTCTACTTTCTTTTTGCCCATAGCTCTTCTTAATATATCTGCCTTCCCAAGAGAGTATCCTGCAATGATTTCCGATATTTTCATAACCTGCTCTTGGTATGTAATGACTCCACGAGTGATAGAGAGTACTGGTTCTAGTTCTTCAAAAATATAGTCTGGCTCCTGTTTCCCTTTCTTTACCGCTTGATACTCTGTAATGTACTGCATAGGTCCGGGACGATACGCTGCTAGTATGTAGCAAATATCTTCCAAATTCTCGGGTTCTAGGGTTCTAATTGTTCTCTTCATTCCCTCACTTTCAAGCTGAAATATTCCTACTGTATGACCAGACTTTAGTAAATCAAATGCTTTTTTGTCCTGATAGTTAATCTTGGTTAAATCTATTTTTTCATTCTTGCTAGCCTCTATTTTTTTTAATGCTGAGCCAATCACGTGCAAGTTTCTTAACCCTAAGAAATCATATTTCATTAAACCGAGTGGTTCTATATCCGTCATTTCATACTGAGTCATTCCAATACCACCACCGTGAGCATCTCTTTGTATTGGACAGTAATTAACTACTGGCTCAGGGGTAATTATGATACCACAAGCGTGTGTAGATACTCCTCTGCAAAGTCCTGATACTTTTCTTACAACATCTGCTAGATGTTTTGTCTCAGCTGAAGAGTTAATAATTTCAGCAAATTCGGGATTATGCTCTATCATATGATCAATACTTTTAGACTTTCCGAACACTATCTCCACCATTTTAGAAAGTGTGTCCGCTGTTTTTAAGTCAATACCTATCACTCTAGCAACATCACGAATAGCCTGTCTTGTTTGTAATTTACTAAAAGTACCAATCTGCTTTACATTCTCTATACCGTATTTATCAATTGTATATTGAATTACTTCATCTCTTCTTTTATCTGCAATGTCTATATCAAAATCAGGAGGACTGGGTCTTTCGGGATTGAGAAATCTCTCAAAATACAACTCCCAAGAGATTGGCTCAATAATTGTGATGTCTGTTGCGTATGCAACAATAGAGCCACAACCGGAACCTCGCATTCCCACAATAATATCTTTCTCTCTGCAAAATTGTATGAAATCACGAACCACTAAGAAGTAGTCATCATACCCTTTATTATGTATTATCTCTAACTCATATTCCGCTCTTTCTCTAAGTTCCTTTGTTATCTTACCGTATTTCCTTTTAAGAACTTCTTCCGTAAGTTTTTGCAGATACGATCTTGATGTTTCTCCCTTGGGAAGATCTAGGTAGGGGGTTTCAACTCTTTCAAAGGTGATATCATACTCCTCTATCATATCTGCTATCTTCTTAGTGTTCTTAATGGCTTCTGGAAGATCTCTGAATAGTTCCTCCATCTCCTTTGGGGTTTTCATATAGAATTCGTTGGTTGGCATTCTTCTTCTGTTTGGATTATCCATTGTGTATCCATCACTAATACACCAAAGAATCTCCTGTATTTCTGCATCTTCTCTATTTAGGTAGTGACTATCACAGGTTGCTACTAATGGAAGTTTTAACTCTTTTGCTATTTTAAGAAGCCCTTCGTTAACTTTTTCCTGTTCCTCCATACCGTTTCGCTGGATTTCAATAAAGAAGTTATCCTTAAAAAGGTTTGCATAAATTTCTGCATTTTCCTTAGCTGTTTTGTAATCATTCTTTAACAGTGGTTGAGAAACAGGTCCTGCTAAACAGGCAGAGAGAGCAACTACTCCCTCTGTATACTTCTCTAAGGTCTTAATGTCTATTCTAGGTCGATAGTAGAAGCCCTCCATATGTGCTACGGACACTATTTTTACTAAGTTCTGATATCCCTTCAAGTTCTTAGCTAGTAGTATCAAGTGAAAATAGTTATTATCAATACCAAATTCCTTTTCCGCCATACTACGAGGAGCAATATATATTTCACACCCAATGATAGGCTTTAATCCCTCTGATTTCATCGCGCTCTGGAATTTAAATATGCCATACATATTGCCGTGATCAGTTACAGCACAAGATGTCATACCTGTAGCCTTTAGCTTCTCTATCAGTTCAGGAATTCTAATTGTTGCATCTAGCAGAGAATACTCTGTGTGCAGATGTAGATGAGTAAACATACACTTTTTGCCCCAATTTGATATACTGAATCATTATGACAGATGAAACTGCCTTGGAAGAAAAACAGCCTCTTTTAGAGAGAATAGGATACTCTAATATTCTTAGAGCGGGTGTTTTCTTAGCAATTATTATACTTTATGCGATATTTCCTTCTAGATATGTAGAAAGTTTTCTAATTGAAAATATGGCTTCTAGTATGAGAAATGGAAATAACGTTGAGCAAATAAATGCTCTTTCACCAATGTATGATCTGTATGCAAACTCTAGAGAATATAATTTATCTACCTACGCAAATAATCCATCGAGTGTAATTTCTAAGACAAAATTCTTTACAGTGGATCCTCGAGTTATTGCTATGAACAAATTTCTAAGAGACTACCACTCCCCTATGTCTAATAGTGCTAATACTTTAGTTCAGGAAGCTGATAAACACGGTTTAGACTGGAGATTAGTGGCATCTATTTCTGGTGTCGAATCTGCTTTTGGTAATATTACTCCAGCTGGATCAAATAATGCTTGGGGATGGAGAGGTATAAATGGAAATGAGGCTGGTTGGAGTATGTTTGGAAGCTGGAATGAAGCTATTACACATATTACTCAAAGATTGGCACAAGGGTACGGGACAACGTTAACTCCTTTTGAGATAGAACCAACTTACTGTCCTCCTTGTGGAGCTAATCCAGCACACGCTTGGGCAAATGGTGTAACTAGATTTATGAATCAGTTACAATACTATGTAGATAATTTAGAAAGATTTTAATTATGATTAAATTACTAATTAGAATTGCTTACTTTTTGTGTGTAATCATTCAGGGAATTATTGGTGCAAGAATAGTCCTAACCATTATTGGAGCAAATAGAGAGAATGAGATAGTTAGATGGATTATGGAGAAGAGTGAATTCCTAATATCTCCTTTTACAGGAATATTAGATAAAACGATAAATATATATACTATCCAAATACCAGCCGTACTTCTTGTCTCTATGCTTTTCTACATAATAGCTGGAATTATTCTCTCAGAGTTGCTGAAGACTTACAGAGAGGAATAAATTCGCAGTATGGTATAATATAGTTATGTCTAAGATAGATTTACAAGGCTCGGCAGGATTTCCAGTGGTATATGATAATGAGGAGTTACTATTTAAGAACTTCTCATACAAAAAGAAAGTTATAGTCGGAATAGACGATACTAGAAGCCAACTTCTCAATAAAGAACTCGACTGTCCAGAAATTTTCTACGAGAAGTATAAAGGGATAGATTCAAACAAAATCTTTGAATCAAAGAAGATCAAAGTCAATATCTATACTATTAAGCCAAACTTAGCTGGAATAGAGTTTGTCAAAACAAGAGTTACACGATGTAAAAAATATCCAAGAATCATAGAAGTACTCTACGGTAGCGCATCCATACTTCTACAACAGTACAAATCTCCAAAAGAAAACAGAGTCTTAAAGATACAGGCTAAAAAAGGGCAGAAAATCATTATTCCAGCAGGGTATGATTTTGTTGCTGTAAATGCAAGACAGAATCACATCCTCATAATTGCCGAAATTATGTACATACACGCAATATCTCGTGTAGTGCTTGATGACAATAGTGGAATGGCTTATTATATTATTAGAAAAAATGCAAAACAGGAAATTGTAAGAAATCCCAATTACAAGATTGTTAATGAACTAGAGAAAATTGATATGCAGAAGGTAATACAAAGCTATGGAATTACACCTAAAACTGCAGTCATAAAACAAATAATAAGAAAATATGAGAAATTTGGTTGGTTATTTAAAGAGAACTCTACTGCTTTCTAGCCTTCTATTTCTCTTTTCAATAAATCCGACATATGCACAACAAGATGGATTCTTGCTTTTCTCCAATTTCACCCATA
>CAZCCQ010000051.1:0-4551 GCA_964497595.1 uncultured Candidatus Saccharibacteria bacterium
GTTACCATATCAGTGCATGGGTCTTGTTGGAACATGTTGGAAATGGCGGGACATATGGGTCTGGACCCTATGTAAAATGAGAATGAGACAATATAAAAAGGGAAAGTGGCTATTTACCCCACCGTATCTTTCTCTTTCTCATTGGAATGGGGAAATTTAAACCAGGAACTTTTAACTCTCGATTTTTCTGCATTCTTTCAAACTTTCCTATTTCGTCAATTCCTATATAAAAAATCTGGCTCGCAGTAACTCCTATTGAGAATAAGTCATTACTCTCTTTAGTATCCCTGCATACATATATCTGATTTATAGGCATTTCTTCTATATCTTCTAATGTATGTACATTCCTGTTAATATCGACAACTTGCTCTAGGATTAGATCCCCATGCAGATCTTCTAGCCAATATCCCTCAAAAACAATATTTCCATCACTAGCTACAATATCTATAGCCCCTTCTAGACCATCTTTGGAGATAAAATTTCCATTAAGGGTTACAAATTCATCTCTTCTTGTTTTCCTAATCCATTCCCCATCATCGTTGATGACAAAATCGGGTTGTTCAGGAACAGTTGTGCCCTGTGCGGTGAAGTTAAGTTGAATCCCATTGCTGATTCCCACTATTTTGCCGTTATAATCAATAATTCCCTCTGGCCAGTGCAAGCTTTTGAAGTCTCTGTGGATTTCTGGATCAGGACAACCATAGACAGCCTCTATTAATGATGTTCTAACTTTCTTGAATCTTGGATATATCTCAGGGCAAGGATTATTCACCTCCACAAGTGTATCTGAGAAATCTACTACTTCAACATTGCTCATATTACTATTTAATAATATATTCAGGTAGTTTAAATTGGTCCATAGTAATCATAGCAATGTTTTATTAGGAATTCAATATATTCTCTCGTGCAAAATCAATGTTCTACCTTCGAACCGAGAGCTCTAAAAAGCTACTCTTTTTTGACTCTTTTCATACACCAGGCCTTACTTTTGAGAATTCCTCTTTTTTGGGTCAAAATAACTCAATCCCCATAACGGTTTTGAAACATAGTACACAGGTCTTGTTGGAACATATTGAAATTGGCGGGGTGGACGGGACTCGAACGAACATGGAGACTTAGTGTGTTGTTAAAGGATTTCTTTAAGATAATGTTCGAGCATCGTTCACTAAGTGCACAGGTCTTGCTTTTAAATTACTTTCCCCAATTAGATATTATTTTGTCTCCGAGAATAACTAAAAATTTCTTATCAACATATTTCTCTTTATATTTATCATAATGATGTCCAAATACTTCATCCTTAAAGATCTCCCCATTAAACTCTACTTCTTCTTTGTATCTAGGCCATATATGTAAGTGTAATGGATCAGGATTATCTTTATTCTTTTCTTTGTAGGAGTTATTCATTAAACAAGTCCAATTGAAGTTTGTTGTATTAAAAGATTTCCTCAGAGCAATTTCATAATTCTTTATTAAAGAAAACAGTTCTAATATTTCTTTTTCACTTAACTCTGAAAGATGTCTCTTTGATGGGTTTTTAAATTCTATAGTTGCTCTACCTAGATAATATTGGTTCTCCCAAAGAGTTATATACCAATTATCTGTTTCAAATAGGATTACTTGATTAGGGTAAGTAGGGTGGAATTTATATTTCATGTTCGATTATAACAGGAAATTTGATTTAGAAGATAGAAATACAAATTATCCACAGAAAATATAGTAAGGTAAACGAGAATGTAACGGAGAGTAAAAATCTCGCATATGATGTTTGTTGTGCTATACCAACATTCTTACTTCGAACGGAAGGGCTATAAATATATTACGTTTTAGGAGTATTTTTATACACCAGGCCTAATTTCTGAAAACTCGTTTTTTGAGGGTCTAAATAATCAAGGTTTAACAACCTTTTTAAGGGGTAGTACACGGGTCTATAAGGAACCTGGGGATTATGGCGGGACATACACGTCTGGACCCTATGTAAAATGAGAATGAGACAAAAGAGACAGCATAAAAAAGTGAATGTATAATATCCTATGAAATTAGATACTTGTAATGTGAGGATGAAAATAATTGCCTCAGAGGCAGATACTATATATATACCTATTGGTAGAGGTATAAGAGAGTATAAAATAGAAGGTTTAAGTGAAGAGAAAATATATAAAGATAAATATAATAATAAATATATATCTGTAAATATTAAACCAGAAGAAAGCATTACTCTTGTAAGAAAAGTAGACCTATTTCCTCCAAAACCGACTATAAATCCAAATAAATGTCTCGCTAATAATGAGAGATTTTGTAAATGGAGAGAAAATGGATATATAAAAAAAACTGTTTCTAAGAATATAGATTTGTTAAATAAAGAGAAGGTTTTACAATATATAAACCTTATTAAAAAGATTAAGTATTCATATCCAAGAACAAAATATGAATATACAGATGAGATATTAGAAAAGAAACTACCACAAGATTGCCTTGGTTATCATGGAACCCTATGTGCTTTGTTAAGATGTTCGGATATTCCCTCTGTATTGGATATAGGTATTAGACTAATTGGTAATGATAAACCTCATGTATGGTTATGGTATTTTGATAGAGAAGAGAATGATTGGAATATGATAGATATTAATGATTCCAAAGAGAATCCAATTAATACTTCTAGAATGTCTATTACTCTAGGAACTACACATAAAATTAATTCTCATACAGTATCATTTGTTCAATATTTTGTATCAGAGAAAATGTTAGAAGGGGATTTAAAGAATTCTCATAAAATGAAAATTGAGATAACCTAAATATAGTGACGGATCTTGTTGGAACATGTTGAAAATGGCGGGAAATACAGGTCAGGAACAATATCTTCTAACTTTGACATCACTAATAACGAGTGATAAATTTATTAATAATCTGTATTCTTCACTAAATGAAAAAAACTTTCTCAAAACTTTTTGAATTAAAACTCGAAAAGAGGCAAATAATAATTATAAGTATTATCATTGCAGCTTTAATAGTTATCTCTCTATCTGTATATTTCATATTACGAGGAAAAAATCTACCTACACTAATTAATAACAAAGCACAATATACTTTTGAAGAAGGATTTGCAGATGATTCTGAATCACTATTAACTACTTTCGCACAACCATATAATACTGAAGATACTGAGCCTACCTATGATCTTTATGGGGAAGTAGGTACTCCTCCAAATGAAGACTTTAGTCATGATAGTGTGCAAATAAGTTCTGATTTTAGCCCAGATTCCGAAGAATGTAGCATGTCTGACGAGGGAAGTTGTATAGATTTAGGAAGAGAAAAAACAGTCATGCCGAACCACTCTACAGTCAATCTTACTGTTTGGGAATCATATGCGACTGAGTGGAGTGATGAAGGTCTCCCTGGCGCTAGAGTCGGTCTTAAGGCCTATGCGGTCCTTCCTGACGGATCCATGGCAAGTATATACAGTGATAGTAAGGTTCAATTCAATTTCTATGACAAAGAAACAAGGATTGTACAGATGGAAGGAGAGGTATATTATCGTGTAAAGCCTCAGGAAGAGGGGTATGTATTCACAGTACAGGCAGGAGATAGACTAATAGAGTTGAATGATGCTGAAGCATATGTTCAAATTATCCATGATACAGATGCTGAAACGGCTAGGTATAGAGAATGGGAAATGTTAGAAAAGGAGCTAAATATTGAAGATAAGGATTATTATGATGATTCTGGGGAATTAGATTTGGACAAATATGAAGAAAACCAACGCTTATCAGAAGAATATCGTAAAGAGATTGAAAATAGCAAGGGAGATATATATGCAATATATGTATATATAACATCTGGTAATGCAAAGATTACATCAAGATCAGATAGAAATACTGTTCTTTCTGAGCTGAATGGAGATAATCCATTTACAATCCTTAAATATAGAGAGCCTGAGGAGAATACTAGGGTATATTTTGATGCGGAACAGGAAGAGATAGATAAATGGAGAGAGCTTCTATCAACTGGTTATGAATCAACAGAGTTTATGGCTAATCTTACTTTTTCTATGTCCAATTATGGAATGGGAAGTTTTGCAGGAGTATCGAAGGAAGATCTTGTAAATATGTTACAGATAAATATTAATGCAATAGAGCCTCAAGCTAGAAAGACGACTGCATGGCTTAAGGATGATATGGATAATTTCCTTAGTGATTGGAATGAATTTGTAGCTAAAACGTCATGTAAAGCAGGATGGTATCTAGCAACATCAGATACATGTTGTCCAGATGGATATATATGGGATTCATCTAGACAATCATGTACAAAAACTACTTATACATATTACTGTGAGGATGGGTATACTCTTGGATCAGATAACATGTGTCATAAATCAGGATCGACGAGTGAGTCTCTTAAACCGACAGTCGGAAATACTCCTGCTTTTAGCTCAGGAGATTGTCCTCCGGCAGGTGATATTGTCATAACTTGGTGTTATCCAGAAGATGGTTCCGGATATGTATTCTGTGGGTATAATATTGTTAATAATAAGGAGAAGTATTGTCAAGATACTGT
>CAZCCQ010000052.1:0-4508 GCA_964497595.1 uncultured Candidatus Saccharibacteria bacterium
TCTCCTGAAGAAGAAAATAATGATATTAAACAGTACAAAGGATCTGTTGAGTTCCTAAAGCTCGTAGAGAAATATTTTGATTCGTTTGAAAATGAACTTTTGGAGAACATACCTTCTTCATTTTCTGAGAGTATAAGGAGAAGATATTACGAACTAAAGGAAACTTACAGAAATATTGATATGTTTGAAAGGGTCTCTCTTGCAACTGAATATGCCTTTGCACAAAGGGAATTCTCTAATTACAGAAAAAATGATTTAAAGCTAAGAAGAAGAAACTACGAGGAGAGTAAAAATGCAATATTAAAATATTTTAAGACGGAGTGTAATCCGTACAAGATTTACAAAAATCTTTTTAAATTATCTATTGTTAAAGAAAATATCTCTCGATACTCTCTAAAAGGATTAAAGCATAACGGCAGAATACATACATATCGCATAGAAGATCTAGCACCATTAGTATATCTACACTTCAAAATACACGGTACAAAACTTTATGAAAAAGCATATATAATGGTTGATGAAGCTCAGGATATGAGTTTTATTCAGATTGCAACTTTAGCAAAGACAGCAAAGAGTGGGAATATTGCAATTGCAGGAGATCTTGCACAATCCATAATTCCTCCTTTCTATATCACCTCTTGGGATGAAGTCATTAAAATTATTGAAAAAGAGACCGGAAGAAAAGTTCTGTATCATCAATTACAAAGATGCTACAGAACTACAGTTGAAATAGTAGATTTTGCAAACAAGATATTTCAAGACTCATTCCCTAAATCATACAAACTACCTGAAGCTGTATTGAGACACGGCGAGGAAGTCCAAATCATAGAGGCAACAGATGATATAGAAAGGATAAAGAAAGATAAGATTAAGGATTTAATAGATATTGTTAAAAATGAATTTAGCAAAGGTGCAGTTACTTGTGCAATACTTACAAGAGACAGAAATCACGCTAACAAGCTCTCTAGTATCTTCAAAAAATATGAGCTAGAAATTGGAAGAAATGTTGTAAAACATATGGAAAATAACTATCAAAGTGGTCTTCTCATTTTACCCATTGAGAATGCAAAAGGCCTTGAATTTGACTCCATCATAATTGCTGATGCTAATTCTACATATTACACAGATGATTTACTCTCAAACAAACTGCTCTATGTGGCTCTAACTCGAGCTCTACACAGGGCTTATATAATTACAAAGAAAGGTGATTCATTCTCCAAGAAATTCCTTAAATAATTTTCTAACAAATAATATATGAGTTTTCTATGCAAAAATTGTAAGAAAGAAGTAAGTACAGATGGTAATATAGGAACTGAGAATAGGAACCACTGTCCATATTGTATGTACTCGATTCATCTAGATTTAAATACCCCCGGTGATCGGGAATCTAAATGTGAAGGTCTAATGGTACCAATAGGTCTTACATACAAAGAAGAAGGAAATGATAAGTATGGTAAGAAGAGACAGGGAGAGATAATGATTGTACACAAATGTAGTAATTGCTCCAAACTATCGATAAATAGGCTGGCTGCCGACGATGATCCTAAAGTAGTTATGGATATTTTCGAGAATTCTCTAAAACAGAGTCATATTACTGATACCAACATCACACTTCTTAGAGAGAAAGATAGAGAGGGGATAGATAGACAACTAAATGGTAATTAGAAGAACAATAGTTTTGTAATCATAGAGATATTAAGTTAGAATAGAAAATGGCTTCTAGGATAGCAAGAATAATTTCTGAGATGTTCAATGGTTTTTTAACAATGATACTGACTCCTGTAATAGCAGTTATGGTATCACCCTTAGATCCTGTAAAAGAAATACTTCTTTTAGCTCTATTCATATTCATTCCTCTAGGGATATACCTGATTTTAAAAAAACTAGGTAAAGTCACTGACTATGAATTTACAAATAGAAAAGAAAGAGAACCTTTTTTTGTAGCATTAACTTTACTATTTGGTCTCTCATATTTTGTAATTAGTAGATATCAAATATATCCATTAAGTACTGTGCTCCTATGTTTGTTCTTAGTCACTACTATTCTTACCTTAGTCACTTTTGTATGGAAAATGAGTGGACATATGACGTACTCTACCCTACTGTTTTGCACTTTGATATTTCTCTTTCCCAACCTAGTTTTCGTGCTACTCTTCATATTCACTCCTCTAATAGCTTGGTCTAGAATTGAGTTAGGAAAACATACTTTGTTGCAAGTAATTTTTGGTACTTTTGTAACATTGAGCATCAGCATTCTCATTTATTGGGTATTTTGATAGAATACTCTAGATAATTTACTAGATATACTCGTTTGGATAACTATACTGTCATACAATTAAGAGAGAAATTCCTTTCAAAAAAACTATCTGCAAGAGAGATTGTAGAATACTATCTACAAAGAATAAAAAAGTTGGATGGACAACTAAATTCATATATTACTGTCTGTGAGGAGGATTCATTAAAGAAGGCTGAAGAATTCGATAACAATTTCTCTAAATATTCAGAGAGAAAACTAGCAGGAGTACCAATGTCTGTTAAAGATGTATTTTCTACTAAGAATATTCTTACAACTGCTGCATCCCATATTTTAGATGGATACAAACCTGTATATAACGCAACTGTAATTGATAGAATACTTAATGAAGAGGTTATTCTGCTTGGGAAGACTAATTTAGATCAGTTCTGTCACGGTTCTGGGACTGCGACTTCGTATTACGGACCATCTAGAAATCCTTGGGATATTAAGAAATTACCTGGTGGTTCTAGTGGTGGTTTTGCATCTGCCCTTGCAGCAGATCTATGTCCAGCTTCTCTGGGGACGGAGACGGCTGGATCCATACGATTGCCTGCTTCTTGGTGTGGGCTTGTCGGTCTTAAACCTACATACGGAAGAGTCTCTAGATACGGAGTATTAGCAATGGGATCCTCATTAGATTGCCCTGGTGTCTTAGCTAAATCTGTTGAGGATTCTGCCTATCTTCTTGGGATCATAGCTGGAGAAGACAATAACGACTTAACTTCTTCTGAGCAAAAAGTCTCTGATTATTACAAATCATTGGATACAAAAAGTATTAAAAATATGAAAATTGCCCTCCCAAAAGAGTATTTAGAGTTACAACTAGAGGAAGGTGTGAGAAAAAACTTTCTAAATGGAATAGATGTATTAAAGAAATTGGGAGCTAAGATAGTTGAGGTATCTTTACTGGATCCTAAATACGGTATTGCTGTATACACAATAACTTGTAGGAGTGAGGTGTCTTCTAATCTTGCAAGATATGATGGGACTCGATTTGGATTAGAGGGAAGTAAAAACAGTAATATTAAAGAGTATTATGAAAGTACCAGAGGAGAAGGATTCGGGGAGGAACCAAAAAGAAGAGTTATGACAGGAACTTTTTCCCTTTCTGCGGGTTACGCTGATGAATACTTTAAGAAATCAGAGCAGGTTAGACAGTTGATAAAGGAGGATTTAGATAGGATATTGAAAGAGTATGATGCAATAGTTGCACCATCTACACCCTCTGTAGCCTTAACTGACAAAGATGCTGAAGATCCTCTCTTTGGAGAAATTGCAGATGTACTAGCAGAATCGAGCTCTGAAGCTGGGCTCCCTGGTATTTCAATACCTTCAGGACTTTCAAATGGGCTACCTACAGGTATTCAGTTCATTGGTAGATATTTTGATGAGCAAACAATACTAAACATTGCATACAGCTTAGAGAAGGAAATTGGACGACTATTTTTGGACTCTGTGAAGTAACCTAAGGCTGTAATACCCCTTCACTCTTCCCATCTATTGATATAACAACACTTTTAACTGTAGAGAATTGCTTAAGGGTATTTTCTATCTGTGATTTAATCTTGTCTGTTAGACAGGCTCCACCAATACCCTCTTGTAGCTTACTATTAAAGTCCACATATGCGACTCCCTCTTTAACAGTAATATTTTTCAACACAGTACCAACAGGTATTGCTGTAGTATATCCTTTTGTTTTTTCTGTTGCAGTAACTCCCTTAAGTAGCTCAAGAATAGATGCTCTTCCTACAGCTACTGTTTCTGGAATAACTCTTTCAACAAAATAGGTTTCTTCACACTTTTCCGCATTAGGATCTTTTGTTGTATTAGAGAAAAAGACCTTTACCTTCATCTCCTTAGTCTCTACTTCTACCTCACAAGTGCTATCAAACAGTACAGGAATAGTATAGCTATCATCATTCTCTGGGATACCAGATGGATTGCTATTCATCAGCACAATACTCCCATTACCCACACATTTATCCTTACAATCTATATCTGCATAGAACAATAAATTCTCTTGTTTTGTCCAATCCTCCTCTGTATGTGCCTGCCCCGTATATACTGTATTACCATCAACAACTACTTTTACAGGAAAATTTCCCTCAAAAAACCAAGAATTAGGCATTCTACCTATTAACTTAAACTTACAACTTATCGTAGCGTTTGGCTTAGGACTTTCTAGAGTAAATAGCAACCCTTTCTTCGTCCT
>CAZCCQ010000053.1:0-4435 GCA_964497595.1 uncultured Candidatus Saccharibacteria bacterium
CTTGTTTTTAATATCGCTTTAAGAGTTTACGGGATAGATAGAACTAATTTTTACGAATAAGCTAAAAATATATGGATGTAGTAAAAAAGTTTTTAGTAGCAATAATACTATTAGGAGTGATTACTGTGATTTGGGTAGGTCTTACCTTTTATTTTGATTCTCAAAAGAAAAGTTTTGTAACGGATATTGGTAATTACACACAACAGTTAGCAGCTACGTTTCAAACAGAAGAGTTAGATAAAGTATTGGAAAAGAGCGAAAATGCTTTGCCTGTACAGTCAAAAGAATTTACTACTCTTTTAGGTAAAGATTAGTCTATGTAGTCTTCTAATTTCTGTTGAGAAGATTTGTCTTTTAGTTTCTTTAAAGCTTTTGCCTCTATTTGTCTAATTCTTTCTCTTGTTACTCCAAATTCTTTTCCAACCTCTTCCAAAGTTCTCGAAACACCGTCTTCAAGACCGAATCTTAATGCTAGGACTCTCCTCTCTCTATCTTGCAGGGAGTCGAGAATTCCGTGTAGCTGATTCTTCAAATATTCTGCTGTAGCATAATCTTCTGGAGATTGAGATCTGTCATCAGGAATAATATCTTGCAATTTGCTGTCCTTCTCCTCTCCTATAGGCGTTGAGAGTGATGTAGGATTCTGTTTAATCTTTTTTATTTCTGCAATTTTTGAAATTTCAACCTCCATCTCTTTTGCTACTTCCTCATCAAGTGGTGGTCTACCTAATTTTGTCGCAAGTGTATTACTTACTTTGTTGTACTTATTTATCGTCTCAATCATATGTACTGGGACTCTAATAGTTCTTGCCTGATCTGCAATTGCTCTTGTTATTGCCTGTCTAATCCACCAAGTTGCATAAGTGGAGAATTTAAATCCCTTTTTGTAGTCAAATTTCTCAACCGCTCTCATCAGGCCGATATTTCCTTCCTGAATCAAATCCAGTAGTTCTAAATTGCTCTTGCTATACTTTTTAGCAATACTTACGACCAATCTCAGGTTTGCGGTAATCAAATACTGCCCAGCTTTTTTATCGCCTTTCTCTATCTTTTTAGCTAATTGGACCTCATCGTCTGCATTCAGAAGTGGAATTCTGCCAATTTCAGACAGGTAAGATCTAATAGCGTCGGTAGAAAGTATTGCTTGTATGGAATCAAGTATCTTTATCTTCTTTTCTAATGTAAGCTCTTCTCTCTCCTGAGGTTCAATATTATCTTCTGGTTCTAAAACTTCAATTCCACTATTTTGGAGCTTCTCATATATGCTATCTAGTAAATCGATATGCTCCTCTATTGTTGGGAAGACATCAAGAATATCCTCATCCGTAAGAAAGCCTTGATCTTTTCCTTTTTTAATTAAGTAATTTATTTCTTTGATGTTTTTATCTCTCATACAGCACTATGGTATAATTTATATATGGACAGTACAGAAAATTCAATATTAGAAAGAAAACAGTTCTTTATTGACTCTATCGCAAGGTTTTGTGATAAATGTGGCACTCCCTATATTCTAGATGATATTAATATAGTCCAGAACACTGGAACGACCACGATTATACACTTTTCTTGTCATAATTGTAAGGCTAAGAATATAGCAACCTTCATTTCTCCGCTAGGTGTTAGTCAAAGAGTACCAGTAAGCACAGATTTAGAGAGTGAGGAGATTAAGAAGTTTATTACGAAGAAAGAGATCACACCAGAGGAGCTTTTAGAATTGCATAAGAGCTTAAAAAAGAGCAAAAAGATCTCTGTTTAGTTCGGTATATTCCAAACAATTTTGTAGGTTGTATCTCTGTTTAATTCAAATCTTGTAGAGAGCTGATTGTTTATAGTACTTAATCCCCCAGAGTTATACAAAGACCAAGTAGATGGGTATGTTACATCTAGCTTGTATGCGAATTTTTTGTCTCCAGCTTGTTTGAATATATCTAGATCAAAGAAGAGTACACCATCATTTTTAACAAGAGGGAATGTTGAACCTAACTTGCTTCTTTCTAATCTGTAAGAAATTTCTAAAGTAGATATCTGTTTCATTGGCACATTAAACCAGCCACCAATGACTTTGAAACCACTTTCTTTGTATACGGAGTACTGATTATTTGTTATCCCTGCTATCTTAAGAACCTGTGCTTCTGGTGGGATATATACTCTCTCGTAATTTATATAATTTCCTTGGGGATATGTGTCTACGATAGAAGTGTTTTCTACTGCAAGAGTATAAGCGAAATCAATTGTATCTTCATTCTTAATATTTATGGATAGGGAGTGGCTTTTGTTTAGATATTGATTTGCTTTGTTGCCTCCCCAATTCCAGTCAACTACTGCTGGAGCATCAACAAATCTGGAGTCCATATTCCCTCCCCAATTTCTTTCTTTGAAGAAATTAAAAGCTTCTACATTGTCAAATGTGGCCTGTAGATGTTTTTCGTTAAATGATTCGTTCAACACATCTCCAAGGAGCATTAATTGTCCAGCATCCATAGAGAGTAGTTTCTTGATGATTTCATTCGCAAGGTTGGCAAGGAATGTGGTTTTCTGTGTAGAACCAGGCGTGAATTCTCGATGTAGTTCAAAAACCTTTTCATAGATATTTTCACTAGTGACCAATTGATCCTCTCCAGGGACCTCTATTCCTCCCCATTTGTGTAGAAGTTTCTGTAATACAGAGATATCCATAGTTATTATTCCGTCTACTTTGTTTCCTTTGCCCAAGTCATTTACAAATTGTTGAGATGCGAGCCTTGTTTCTGAGAGGTCAGGTGACCAGTTTACTAGAGAGAATGTCCATTCACTTAGTCCTAATGCATTTCTCATTGACTGAGGGGCTGTATACTTTTTACCTTGTACTTTTAGTGTTCCCTCAGCGTTGTATATGTCATCTACAAAGAATTCCCTTATTTGTCCACCCTCTACACCAATTATTCCGTAGCTTGTAATCCAACCACCAGTACTTCTTAATTCAGATTCGTTTTGCAAAAATATCAGGTATCTTTTTCTCTCGTTTGCTCCTAACAGGTTAGGTATGAATTCAGTGGCAGATTTGTATGTCATTGTTAAGTCGCTTGCAGTTGCTATCTTGTCCTTTATCTTCAGGATGTCGTCCTGTAACATCTTTGGGAATATATTTGTTTGTACGCTTTTTAGTATTTCTGAACCGAGAGAGATTTTGTAAGAAGCTTCGTCGAGCTTGTATTTGTTGCTTTCCATCATTTGCAAGTACTCTCTGTACTCTCTAGTAGTTGAGGTTGTACTGTCTTGTAAGCTCATAGCAGGCTTAAATTCCCTTATGTAAACAGCGAGTGGGTAGATGGCCTCCGAGAGTTGTTTCGTGCCTTCTGCGGTATTCTGGGCGGCTAGAATCACCCTTATAGAGTTGTTGTAGAGGTTCTGCTTCCCAGTAAGTACGAATAACCAGTGTATATTACTGAAACTGTCAGATATTCTCTCGATATTCTGGGTAATCTTTTCAATGTTTGCACTGTTTCTATCTGTGTCAGCAGAGAGTAGTGATTGAGATAGATCTTTGACTGAAGAGTTTACTATGTAAAGTCCTATGGCTGTTCCTAGTATGGGATAGATTAAGAAATATGAGATTAGAGCGACAAAAGCACCTATTGCTAAGATTTTTAATGCTCCCTTTGATGATACTTTCGTACTCTTTTCCCTTTTTTTAAAATTTTGAAACGGCAAAGTTAGCTTTGTTAAGAATTCTCCGAACTTTGTTTTTGTTTCCTTTGTTGTTGCCACGGGTTTTTTCTGAGGTTTCTCAGCAATATTCCAAGTTTTGTCTATCAAATTGTAGTAGTTATGTATTTCTTGTATCAGCCCTTCTTCTAAAGAGACCTGCTGTATCCATCCATATTTACTTGCGTGTGGTGCAGGTACATAGAGGTCTTGTATTAAGAAGTCTTCTTCAGGGTTATCAACAAATCTAATGCTTTGTGCTTCCGTATTAAGCTCAAGTAGTTTGTAGGCAAGTGAGAGGGTTGTGTAGTCATTTTTGTTTGCTAGGCTTATCACTTCTCCTTTAGTATTATCTGCGAAGGTAAGTTTCAGAATCCCGTATGTAGCATCATCTTCCTGTATGAGGTTATGAACATCTAATCCCTCTCCTTTAATAGTTATTTCACTTCTTTCAGTGGAATCTTGGAATATGGTGTCTAAGGTTTTGTCGTAGACTCTCTCAATTCCCTTACCAATTAACGTTCCTACCCTTATTATTCTTGCATTTATATCTGTTTTGTCTTTATATTCTGCAACCATTGTTTCACAGTATTTTTGCAGTTCTATATTCGAATAAGGTGATGGTGTCGAGAGTTTTTCATTGTTTACTCTGTTTGCTAACTCTCTGTTTAGCTTTAAAGAAGTTACAAGAGAGAACTTCGCATTATTCTTCTTCGTTTGTGCGAGGTTAAGCTCTAAATATTTTGTTTGT
>CAZCCQ010000054.1:0-4434 GCA_964497595.1 uncultured Candidatus Saccharibacteria bacterium
GAATGAGATAGAGGCTAAAAACAAAGTAGAAAAAAGTTGTTAGAAAATGCACAATACACCTCCTCGTAGTAGAGTTTTTAATGATCTATATCTAAGTAGATACAGTTATCATTATATTATGGGTTGTGAAAATAAACAATGAAAAGAGGTTGAGAGGGAGAAAATATAATCAGATATGATTAGTGAGATTCTCCCTCTTTGAAGATTCCTACCTGTTATATTGGTAACAAATAAATATACTGAGAGTATATCAACCAATATATGAAAGGTGGGACTGTCGAAAGAAACGCAAGTAGTACATCCAAGAGATTTTTGTTTTGTGCATTTACTTTCTTCGTAACAAATGGATACACTTCCAAGAAAAAACAAATAGCAAACAAAATTCCAGTCCAAAAAATGAACGAAGCACCTTTTTCGTATCCATCTAAGACACCAACTTGCGACGGCAAGGAAACAAAAAGTATGCAAGTAACAATATACACAAAGAACTGTATAAAGTTATGCAGTTTGTTCTGTTTGCCACCAGCTTGGTATAGATTACCCAAAGCCAACAACAGGACCACGAGAAAAACATATTTTAACATTTCTTCCTCCTTATAATAGAAACCTTCTTTTAAAGATCATATATCACACGATATATACCCATATTATACTATAGGATTAAAAATGTTTCAATCTAAAAGAGATAGTAGAGGACTCTTATGAAGTAATTCATATATGTATTTAAACATAGCTAAGAGTCCTCTTTGAGAAAAAATAGTACAGAAGTTGTATTAAACAAACAGTGGTACATTGAGACCATCTCCAACTAAGTAGAGACACTCTCCCTTGTCCTGGTCAGCTTTCTCGGATATATTAGGAAGTTCCAATTGCCGATTTAACTCATACGATTCTTTGTATATTACTTCGATCACTTGAAGCTCAAGTCCTAAGTTTCTCAAAACTTCAATCCATTCTTCATCCATATCCTTTACAATTACAATATTACCTCTCACTGTGGCCTCCTTCTTCTGTCGTGTTTTTTCTTTTGTAAATGAACCATTGCATTATACTTTATCCTTCACATATATTACAAATATCTTGTTTTTAGAACATATAGTATAATTGGTATATGAGCATACACGAACCTTTAGCTTCAAAGTACAGACCTAGGACATTAGAAGATTTTGTAGGACAGGAACATTTAGTTGGGAAAAATGCTCCTATTAGGAAATTTCTAGAAACAGGTAAGATACCATCTATGATATTTTGGGGTCCTCCAGGTACAGGGAAGACTACGTTGGCATATATTCTTTCTCTTAATTTGTATTACGATTTCCACAAATTACAAGCTGTTAGTGCGGGGAAAGATGCTTTGAGAAAAATCATTAAGATAGCTCTTGCTAATCAACAGTACGGTAAGAAGACTATACTATTTCTTGATGAAATTCATAGGTGGAACAAGGCACAGCAAGACGCTCTGCTTCCATATGTAGAGAAGGGAATTATAACTTTGATAGGGGCTACTACTGAGAATCCTTCTTTTACAGTTATTAGTGCGCTTCTTTCTAGGAGTAAGGTCTTTGTTTTTAAACAGCAGAGTGAGGAGGATATTTTTAACTTACTAAAGAAAATTGCTAAGGAAGAGTATCCTGATATATCTGTATCAAAGAAGGTACTAGAGCAGATGGCTAATCTTTCTAACGGTGATATTAGGTCTGGGTTGAATATTTTGGAAATGAGTAGTAGTTTAGTTTTTTCTGGGAAAGAAGATAGTAAGGGTAAGAAGAAAGTGAGGCCTGAGATAACTGAGGAGATACTGTTAGCAACAATACAGAAGCCTGTGTACTATGATAAAACAGGGGAGGAGCATTACAATATTATTTCGGCTATTCATAAGTCTATGAGGTCTTCTAATCCCGATGCGGCTTGTTACTGGACTGGGAGGATGTTGGCAGGAGGAGAGGATCCTTTGTATGTTGCTAGGAGGATGCTGAGGTTTGCGAGTGAGGATGTTGGAAATTCTGATCCGAATGCTTTGGTGTTAGCTAATTCTGTTTATGAGGCTTGTCAGAAGATTGGTATGCCTGAGTGTGAGGTATTTTTAATGCAATTAGCTATATATCTTTCGAAAGCTCCTAAGGATAATAGTGCATATATTACAGAGGGTATGGTGCAAGAGGATATTGAGAAGTATGGTAATTTGCCAGTTCCTATGAATATTAGGAATGCTCCTACAGATTTGATGAAGAGTCTAGGATATGGTAAGGGGTATATTTATGATCACGATTTGAAATCAAAGAAATCTAATCAGCAGTGTATGCCTGATAAATTAAAAAACAGGAAATATATTACTTAAATCTTTTCTCCATTTTATCTTTATTCCTACCTAGTAAGAATCTGTTAGTATTACTCACTAGATTTACCAGTGGGTTGAAGAAGAGACCAAGTAGTAATACAACACTTCCAACAATTACTAGTGATTCAGAATTATCAAAGATGCCTGTTTGAGGAGAACTTCCACCAGGTCTAGTTGGGACAACAGGAGCAGGACAAGTACAAGTTGATTTGCTACATACACTCCAATCGCAGGATGTACCTGTTGGGTTATTTAATTCGCATTTCTCACCATCTTGTAATATGCCATCACCACAAAATTCTGATTTAGATACATCACAGATACATTGGAGTTGATTACATTCCGTATCCCAAAGACAGGACACTCCATTAGGGTCACCTCTTTCACACTTTTCTCCTGGTGTGTTTCCTAATATTCCATCTCCACAGTTAGGTGCGACACATTGACATACTACTTGATTACAGGTATCCCATTTACAGGTAGTTCCCGTAGGATCTCCTACCTCACATTGTTCTCCAGTAGTGACTTTGCCATCTCCACAGTATGGTTCTGTTATAGCAGGGCATTTACAAGAGGAATCACAGGTAGACCAAGAACAACTTACTCCACTAGGATCTCCTTTTTCGCATTGTTCTCCTGAGGTATTTCCTAATATTCCATCTCCACAGTATGGGGTATTAGGTGTAGTAGGTGGTGTTATTGGTGGATATGTTGGTTCAGGACTTATAGGAGCACAGGTAGGTTTATCACAGGGGAATCGTATTGCACATACATCATCACAGGTAGCCCAGGATGAATCACTCCTTGTATATGCATACCCACCATAAGGATTAACACACTTACATAAAGATCCAGTTGACTTATTAGAAGATCCTTCTGCTTTTCCCGTTATAGTACAGAAATCATCTATTACAGACATACCTTTAGGATTCTTAATTATTGTTTTAGTGATAGGATCTATTGCTAATGTGAAGTCAGTATCTGTTCTATTATTAAACCTTTTTATAAATTCCTCCATATTAGCTAAACAAGCCTTAGATGTAATTCCTTTACAACTCAACAAATCTGCTATTGTCGAGGGAATATTTGTATCTAGTATTTGAGTTATAATAATAGGCTCTGGAAGATTTAATTTTAGTAACTGCAATCTAATATAATCTACAGGGCTTACTTCTTGAAGAATCTTAGCTGTTGTTGGAGTTAGATCATCAGGATTTACTGAGATCTTTAGCGCACCAACCTTCTCATTAACACATTCCCAATCAATTACACCCTCTTTCTTACATCCACTTTGACCCCCTGCATAGGCATCTAGCGCAGCTTGAGAAGCAGAAGCCAAATTGTTATACGCATTTTTAATTACAGTATTTGTAGAGTTTTTAGAATCACCCAATTGAGTGCCAATATTAACATCTTTCCATTCATTCTTACCAAAAATTTTGTCAGCTTTTTGTTGACTCTTAGTACCACTTAATCCTGCATCAGCATCTTCCTGAGCCGTTTGAGCGACCAACTCCTCCCAAGTATCACAAAGTAAATAACCCTCTCTGCCAGGATTAGGATCATCTATACATCCCGCCAAACTCTGTTCTGGTATATACTGTCTCTTACTATTAACCATTATAACTAAGAAAGCTGTCATTAAAGCAAAAAATACAAACTGTGCAATACCTAACAACATCTTTCCTCTCGTAGAAAAAGACGCCTTCTTCCTAAAATACAAAACAGCTATAACTATCAATAATACAACTACACTACCAATAACTGCATAAACCCACCAATCAAAGTCCTTAAACACATCTAATATAGACTTGTTCTCAGCTGTAGCTTTTTCCTCGTTATATATCTCCCTAGCAACCTGTTGCAACCTTGAATAATCTGCCTCTATACCCTTAACTCTATCCATAGCCTGTATATATGAGCTACAATACGAATATCCTATACCAACAAAATCATTATGTACCAAAACAGGAACAACCAATGTCGTTGTATTTATACCCTTACTCTCTAAAATACTCCTCATCAGAGTTTTAGACTCTTCTGTATGACCATCTAAAATCTGTATAGTGAAATACTTTTCTAAATCAAATTGCTTA